>NZ_JAKUFR010000016.1:0-76018 GCF_022663555.1 Bacillus cereus group sp. BfR-BA-01381 | reverse complement strand
TGATGAGCAAGCTCGTAAACAACAAGAAGAACAAAAAGCACAGCAAACTCAAACACAACCTGCTTCAGGAAATACTAGTAGTGCATATTACAAAAATTGTGCCGCAGTTAGAGCTGCTGGGAAAGCTCCTCTATATAAAGGACAACCAGGTTATGCCTCACATCTTGATCGTGATGGCGATGGAGTCGCATGTGAAAAATAGTAGTAAAAAAGAAGCTTCTAGTAAGCTTCTTTTTTACTATTACGTATAGTTATTACTCTTCCATTCTTGTAAGCCATATATCAATTCAAATTGGCATCTTATTTTTTAAATGCTTGTAATATTAATCATTAACTGGAGCAATACTCCAATTTATTATTTCAAGATTTTTCATCTCTATTTTTCCTTTGACAAGAACATGTGGAATTAAGTGAAACATCCCAAATCTTCTACCCTTTTCATATTCCTCCCTGTAATATTCTTTGGTGCAGGTATTTAATTGCTTTAATTCTCTATATTCATTAAAGTTGATGATTTCTATTTCGCATTCTTTTAATTCTCTATTTGGTCCACCCCAATTATGCTTTGAGTACTTGTATATTGCCATACACTGACCCTTCAATGCGCTAATAGGAACTTTATAAAACAGTTTATTTGTGTGAAGGTTTATTCCTATTTCCAGTGATACTTTATAAATCTCATAAGGATGCAATGGTAAAAAATGCACAACATCATTCCATAAACATTCTAATTTTGGTATTTTACGTGTTAATAAGTTCTCCCTTTGAGGATGATCTTTATATTTTTGTATATACTCACCGTATAAATTTGGATATACACTTTTCAATTTATTTAATGGGATTAAATATTCTCCTTTTAGTTCTTCTGGTACCATATGATAAACATATTCCATAAAAACCTCCTATAAAAGATATACTTCCTATCCCAAAATTCTTCGCCATCTTTTCTATAATGTCCTCTGTTGAAAAATAATCCTATTATTCTCAAATCAGACAAATAATAAGTGATTTCAATCACCACGTTGTTTTTCATTTATCGCTATTCTTAATTTAGATATTACATTTAAACTTTATAGAGGCATTCATATGGAACATACATTTACTGAAACTTCAATTGTTGGTGAGATTGTTACACAGTTCCCGAAAGCTAGTGATTTTTTTTAATCGTATAGAATAGATTTTTGTTGTGGCGGTAATAAGCCACTTATTGATGCAATTCATGAAAGAAAATAATATTTTATTTCCGCGTGCCATTACAAAGGCATAAATAAAAGCAGGACATGAGTAGCAATGCGCATGTCCTACTTTTATTCACGCTTCATCACCCTCTCAATCCAAATAACTACATTTCCTATCCGCTTCTCTTTTCACATTAAACTACAAATCATTATTTACCATATTGCCCTAAGTTACGGAAACAATTATACTAGATGTAATCAGAATAAATAATCTGAATATTCTCAGAATTAAAGATGAAATCTTTACTGCCCTCAATTAGATGGATACATTCTATTTTCCGCTAAATAGATTAGAAAACGATAATAACACATTAGGAGGATTACGATGCACCAGCTTGATTCATTACATCCCATTATAGAAAAAATAATTAACAATATTGAAAAGTTAATGGTCGGAAAGCGAAAAGAAACACTATTAGCTTTAACAGCTCTCTTAGCTGAAGGTCATGTACTATTAGAAGATGTTCCTGGCGTTGGGAAAACGATGTTAGTACGTGCTCTTTCTAAATCTATTGATGCTGATTACAAACGTATTCAATTTACACCTGATTTACTTCCATCAGATGTAACAGGTGTTTCTATTTACAATCCGAAAGAGCTCCAATTTGAGTTCAAGCCTGGACCAATCATGGGGAATTTTATACTTGCTGATGAAATTAATCGTACATCTCCCAAAACACAATCCGCCTTACTTGAAAGTATGGAAGAAGGCAATATTACAATTGATGGTATGACAAGACCGTTACCCAAGCCATTCTTTGTAATGGCTACACAAAATCCTGTCGAATATGAGGGAACATATCCTTTACCAGAAGCACAGCTCGATCGTTTCTTGTTGAAACTAAAAATGGGATATCCTACACAAGAAGAAGAATTTGAAATTTTAAACCGGATGAAAAAAACAAACCCCCTCTCCCATTTACAAGCTATTACTACAATAGAAGAATTACTTTATTTACAGCAAAGCGTACGGGAAATAAGCGTGGACAAAGCGATTAAGCATTACATTGTAAAGCTTGTTAGTCAAACTCGGTCTTATATTTCTATACAACTAGGCGCAAGTCCGCGTGGCTCGATTGCTTTAATGAAAGCTTCACAAGCTTATGCATTTATCCATGGCAGAAATTATGTTATTCCAGACGATGTTAAATTTTTAGCTCCTTACGTGTTGGCTCACAGACTCATTTTAAAAATGGAAGCAAAATTTGAAGGAATAACAGGAGAACAAGTTATCGCAAAAATCGTTGCACGAACTACCGTGCCTACCCAAAGGAAGATGAACCTTTGATGAAAAGGATTCTACGAGTACTCTATCATTTTACTAAGTTATCATTCATTCCGTTATGCCTAGTCTTAACATTTTTATACGCTATGCTTCAAGGAGGATTTGTAAGTTGGTTTTTGTTTTACAGTATGATTCCTATTGGCCTTTATTCACTATTACTCCCCTTCTATGCTTTGCGGAACGCTGAAGTAAAACGAATAACAAATCAAGACGAATATACAGCAGGAGAACCTTTTTTAAGCACCATTACAATAAAAAGAAGATTTCCTTTTCCATTACTTTATTTAATTATAGAAGATGAATTACCATCACAATTTACAAAGTGTAAACAAACGAAGATGAATAAAGTAATACTCTTTCCAGGATTGAAACGAAATATTTCGTTTCAATATGCCATTGACACAATCCCTAGAGGAGAGCATACTTTTTCAAGCGTACGTGTCAAAACTGGCGATCTATTCGGTATGATGGAGAAAGAAGTAATTTTTTCAGTTCCAGATACATTTTTAGTCTACCCTCAGTATGTAGATATAACATATCGACAAATGGAAAATCATTTCGAACAAGGAGCACTTTCAGCAAATATAAATTTAGTAAAAGACTCTACCATTTCTGTCGGTGTGAGAGACTATAAACCTGGTGACCGCTTTTCATGGATTGATTGGAAAGCAACTGCACGAACAAACAACATTATGACGAAAGAGTTTGAACCACAGCGCAGCCATAATATTATGATATTCATGGACAGAACCCCATCCCCTCTATTCGAATCAGTCGTCACATTTACTGCCTCTATTGTCAGATCTGTTTTGAACCAAAATTCACCGGCGTCATTCGTATCTGTCGGAAAAGAACGAACTTTTTTCCCTTTAGACAATGGAGATAGTCAGTTGCATCAAATCTTTTGTCATTTAGCGAAAGTACAAGCGGACAGTGTATTCCCGCTCTCCCGAAGTGTAGAAATGGAATTAAGAAAAGTTTATGACCCCGTAACGATTATACTCGTGACAAGCGATCTTTCTCCCGATATTCAAAGGGCAGCTGACTATGCTACTATAAAAAATAGAAAATTAATGGTGTTTGTCGTAAAAGAAACAGCAAATCAACTATCACATCGAGAACTTAGTATTCTAGATACTCTACAAAAACGAAAAATATTTGTAAATGCGGTTTATGGAAACCAGTATACAAACGTGTTTTTTGAGGTGAGCAAATGATAACATTACAGACAAAAAAACAATGGGATATGACTAGATTTTTCATGCATGCATGCGCATTTCTACTTTTACTAGAATGGTTAAGACCCCTTATAGGTATTACAAACGTAGGTAGATTAGATATTTTTGTAATATTTATAGGGATTTGCTTCACTCTCTCTTTTTTTCAAACAAAGTGGCAGATTCCAATAAAAGTCTTCACGATTTTATTCATCATTCATTTCCTATACTATAAAAATGCTTTTATAAATCCATCTTGGTTAACAAAATTTTTAAATGATATTTCTCAAAATTCCTCTCTGTTATTTCAAGGGAATTTGCTAGATATTTCTCCAGTTTTTCCAACACTTTTATTTTTTTTATCATTTTGGTTTTTGAGTGCTTTCATCTCTTTTTGGATGATTCATAAAAAACGTGGGTTGTTATTTCTTATATTGACTATTATTTATATCACCGTTTTTCATAACTTACATGTATACAATGCAAATTACGCTATTGTTCGTACTGTTGTCATCGGCTTTTTTATGCTTAGTCTTATCCGCACAGAACGAATAAAAGAAATGGAACAGTTACAAAATTATGCTAGAGAAATCTCAAAATTACTTAGACCTCTTACAATATTTATTGTATTGACAGCAACCATCGCATACTTCGCTCCAAAATTTGGCCCTCAATGGCCAAACCCAATGGATTTTTTACAATTCAACACATCCGAAGCAAATAAACAGCAAGAAGTTTCTAAAATTGGGTATGGTTTAAATGACTCACGATTAGGTGGTCCTTTTAAAGCAGATCCTACAATTGTTTTTACAGCAGCAACGCAAAACAAACAATATTGGAGAGTAGAAACGAAAGATTTTTATACAGGAAAAGGCTGGAAAGTTTCTGAAAAGCAAAAAAAGGTTACTTTTAAAAATAATAACGACGTCGTGAGCTGGTACGAACAAAATACAAAAACGGAGACAACTAAGGCAACAATCACCATGCAAAAAAGTTATCCTCACCTTACCTATCCAGCAGGGTTAATATCAGTTGAGGCTTCTTCTGATATATCATACAGCGTTGACCCATTTTCTGAAAAAATCTATACGATGGATGGAGATTCTTCTACTACTTTACATTCATATAAAGTAACATATGAGGTCCCGGAGTTTTCCATAGAAAACTTAAAAGCTGTAAAAACGAATGAAGGTCAGGAAACAAATCCTTATTTCATAACAAAGTACACGCAACTTCCAGAAGCATTACCGCAGCGAGTAAAAGACTTAGCTAGTAGTCTAACAAAGGATAAAGACACCCGATACGATAAAGTATTAGCTATTGAAAACTATTTCACCGACCATTCTTTTGTATATGAAACAACGAATGTCTCATTCCCTGCCCAAAACCAAGATTATGTAGATCAATTTCTTTTCGATACAAAAAGCGGCTACTGTAATAATTTCTCGACATCTATGATCGTGTTACTTCGTTCTGCTGGTATTCCCGCTCGCTGGGTCAAAGGTTATACAGAAGGAACTCTTGATAATACGCTGGTGGGTGCTGAAGGTGAGGATGTTTATAAAATTGCGAACGATAACGCACACTCTTGGGTCGAAGTATATTTCCCTGGATACGGATGGATTCCATTCGAACCGACAAAAGGATTTACGAATCCCTATAATTTTATAAATAATACTCCTGCTCCTACTTTACAAAATAGCGAAGAAACTAATTCTCAAAACGCGCAAATGCACGAAAGAAACAATGAAGCAAAGCTTAAAAATTTAATAGAAGATACTGAAGAAACTCCTACTAAAAAAATTACAAATGCTAAAAATAAATTTTCTTGGTGGTACGTATTCCTTTCTACAATACCAATTAGTATTATCGGCTACACTCTCTTCGCTACTAGAATGAAATGGATTACATTTTTCATCATTCATCTCTATAAATATCGAAAAGATGATGCTGTTTTTACAAAAGCTTACAATGCACTTCTAAAACAATTTGCAAGAATTGGTATACAACGAGGAGAGAGTCAAACATTCCGAGAGTATGCTCTCCATATCGATACACTTTACAACTCGAATGATATGCAACAACTTACTTTCAATTATGAGAGTGCTATATATCAAAAAGGACAAGCCGCAACAGAATGGGAAAAATCCGTACACTTATGGGAAGTGCTTATGAAAAAAGCTGCTTCTCCGCCTAAATCAAATGACTTCCATTCAGCGATTTAATATTGACAATGTGAATGTAAAAAAATTCCTCAAAGAACAAAATAGTTCTTTGAGGAATTTTTTAATAAAGTGAAACTCCTAGTTATTCCCCAAGTACCTTCTCAATCTCAACCTCTAAATCAACCGGCTTCGTTTGCGGTGCAAAACGCCCTACTACTTTTCCGTCTTTTCCAATTAAAAATTTTGTAAAGTTCCATTTTACTGCTTTCATACCGAGTAAACCTGGTGCTTGTTCTGTCATGTATGTATACAGAGGATGAGCCTTATCACCTTTTACATCAATTTTTGCAAACATTGGGAAGTTTACACCGTAGTTTAATTCACAAAAGCTTGTAATATCTGCTTCTGTACCTGGTTCTTGTCCTCCGAATTGGTTACATGGGAAACCGAGTATTTCTAGCCCTTGTTCTTTATATTTATCATACACTTCTTGTAATCCTTTATATTGCGGTGTAAACCCGCATTTACTAGCTACATTTACAATAAGGAGTACTTTTCCCTCGTAATCTTTTAACGATTTTTCTTCACCTGTTATCGTTTTAGCTGAAAAATCATAAACTGTCATTATCTTTGCCCCTCTCTTCACTATCATTCTATGTTTATACTATACTACATTCGTGAATTTACAGCTCTTATTACGTATTTTCTCCCCACGATTGTAAACGCTTTATTTCCGTTCGAAAATTCGACACAAATTACTAGACTTTTATGATGGAAAGTTTTACAATTAAATTGTGAACAAAATGTGACAGTTTATATTCTATTATTATAGAAAAGGATGGTGTTCAATATGAAAACTGCACAACATGAAACGATTTCAAATCGCGAGTTTTATTTCGTACTATATATGATGCTATTGTATGTTATTGGTTGGGTAATCGATGTAAATGGTTTATTTTTAAGCTCTTACTTTAATTTAGCAGGAGAGATTATGCTTCCATTAGTTGGCGGTATTGTCGGATTGTTCGTTATGTCTATTAATAAACAACAAACGAAATAATAGTATTACAAAAAGGCAGAAGACGGAGCTTTCGTTTTCTGCCTTTTTGTATTTTTAGCGTATAATAGTTACATACCGTATATAAGGAGTGGTAAAGATGAAAAAAGTAGAGCAATTATCTTCTCACCTATATCTGATTGATGATTTTGATTTACAACATAATGAACGAACTGGTACATACGTTTTATTAGGTGATGATATTACTTTAATTGAAACTTGTGCAGCCCCTTCTCTTCCGTATATTTTAGACGGCTTACAACAATTACATATTGATTTAATCGAAGTTAAAAACATTATCGTTACACATGTTCATTTAGATCACGCCGGTGCTGCTGGTTTAATGATGGAAAAGTGCCCAAATGCTACTTTATATGTACATTCTCGCGGTGCTCGTCATATGATTGATCCAACAAAACTTATTTTAGGCGCACAAGCTGTGTACAAAGAAGATTTCGATAAACTTTTCGATCCAATTCTTCCAATTGAAGAAGAACGTGTTCGTATTGTACAACATGGTGATACGTTACAAATTGCAGAAGACCGCACCCTTACATTTTATGATACACCGGGACATGCGAAGCACCATATTAGCATTCACGATTCATTAACAAATGGCATTTTTACTGGTGATACAATTGGAATTTATTATAGAGAACTTGCAGACCTTGGTGTGGAACTATATCTACCATCAACATCCCCTTCACAATTCCAGCCAGATGCGATGATTGCTTCTAAAAATCACATTCAAAGTATGAATGTAGATACAATTTATTTCGGCCATTACGGTGCATCATCCAATGTTACAGAAGTATATAACCAACTAGAACATTGGTTACCTATTTTCGTTCATACTGGTAAAGAGGTCTTTGAAAAATATAATGATTTCGATGAGGCTACTAAAGCTTTGCAAACTGTATTAATGGATAAGGTCTCTTCTCACCTTACAAAGTTAAACGTTCCATCAGATCATTCCGTTTATAACATTTTACATCTAGATATAGAAATTAGTGCGATGGGCATTATAGATTATTTCACGAAGCAAGAAAAAGCAAACGCCACTATTAAATAACCGTAAAAGAAGAGATATACAACAGTAGTTATTGTATATCTCTTCTTTTTTTGAATATATTTTGAGTAAAGGATGGTGGAATATAATGCAAAAAGTGATGCTATACCTCTGCTTTACATTATTTATCGTCTTATTATTATTTGTCGGAGTGAAAATTCAATTTTATTTAGATACAGATGCACAAGTAAACTTTAACGTTTATCCAAGATTATTCTACTTTACACTCTTCCCTCTTATAGTCGGCATTTTATTACGATTCCTTCAATCCATTAATCGTGAAACAAGTAAACAAAACTGGCGCTTTCAACCGGATAAATTTATCGCCATTACTGTGCCTACACTATTCATTTCCTTTTCTCCAGCTCTACTCTTTTCACCAGTTGGTGCATACCTACCTTATATAACTAATATTATTCTTATCAATACAACTTTTGTTACGATAATTAGTTTAATAGCTGGTTATTCCCTTTTAGATTGTTTTATACAAAAGGATCCTGTGAATAGAAAAAATGAAGGATGATTCTGTGCTCCCTTGTTTCTCGCTGCTACATTCATGAAATAACAAAAAAACTCTTAGTTACTTTTAAATACAAACACTTATCATATAATAAAAATGGAGTGCTTTACTTACTGTATATGTAGGAGGGGATTGTAATGACTTATGGATTTAATGACCATTATCGGCAACAAACTGGAGTCCACCCTTTTTTAGATCAAATTTTAAATAATTGGAGTGGAGATCAGAAAAAAACAGTTTACGCTTTAATTAATAAATATGGTTTACCAAGTGACGCCAGTACTAGAATGATAATTTGGCACAATAATGGACCATGGAAGCGCACCGTGGTTTACCTCGATCCAGTTCCTCATAACTTTCCAACACCTCATCTTGACTATTTAGCACAAACGATTGATTTTAAAGCACCTATACAATTTTTAGATGAATTAACGAAATTTGATGGTAGTTTATATTTAGATCGTACTGCTGGTGAAGCAACTGCTAAATGTGACCTAGAAGCTGCTAACTTTATGGCTTTAAACTTAATGTATGATATTGTTACCGGGAAGCGCACTGCAGAAGATGCTCGCCGTTTTGCAGTTGAAATTGAAAAACAACTACGACTACAAGGACAATCATCACCCTACTTTGAAAGATTATTATTCCCACAGCAAAGTCATACAGCCGATCCAGATATATCTTATTTTTAAAAAATACATGCGATTATTATATTTCTTAACTAAACAAGGAGAATCTGTGTTTTTACAGGTTCTCCCATTTCATCTATCTCACCTTTTCATCTACATACTTCATAAACTGCTCTGCTTTCATAAATCTTTCTTTATATGCCTCAGGTACTTCTTCTAGTTTTATTGCACCGGTTGATTTTGTCTTCACTCGTACTATTTCATGTGTCATTAAAGCTTCCATATAGCGATCAAACTCTTCTTGCGTTAATACTTCTCTACTTGATTTATGACCATTTAATTTATCAAAGTATGGTTGAAGGCCCATACTTACCTTTTTCATTTCTTCTCTATTTGCTGGTGATAATGCATCATAATCAATATTACCGTTCGAATCTCCGTACGCAAGCTTTGCATTGGTTAATTTCTTTAGTTCTTTTGTAAACACTTCATATTCTTTTGTACCCATTTCATCTTTCGCTTCTGATAGCTTTGCACTAAAACGCATGTACGCCTCTAATGTCATCGTTCCAGCATGTTTTTTTAAGTTTTCAAAAGATCCGTATATACCATCTGCCATAATAGATTGATACGCAAAACCGGTCGTCGGGATTAAAAAAGCCGCTGCAAGTACTCCTGCGATAAGGCGTTTCTTCCTCTTACGCCCCCCTTGATTCATTTTTATTTGAACGATTACTTTTTCTTTTAACTCCGGGGGTGCAACAATCCCCTTCGCTTCCTCTTGTATAGATTCTCTAACTCTACAATCTAAACTCATTTCACATTCCCTACCTCTCCTAAAAAGATTTCTTCTACTTGCTCTTTTTGACGTAGTTTTTTTAATGCTGCGTGAATTCTAGATTTCACAGTACCAATTGGAATATGTAATATTTGTGCTACTTCTTCTTGAGAGTAATCGTGTAAGTATCTTAAGATAATAACTTGTTTCAATTTATACGGTAATTTATGAATAAGTTCGATTAGTTTTTGGTTTGATATTTTACTTATTACATCGTTAGAAAAATCAATTTGTACTGGTTTTCTTTGCTCTTCTGCTTTTTTTATAATTCGTAGTCGCATCCACCTCTTTCTTCTACAAGAGTGAATTTGTTTAATCGCAAGTCCAATTAGCCAAGGACGAAATGGCTTCTCGCTATCATACTTACGAAGCGATTCATATAGTTGTATGTATATTTCTTGAACGACATCATCTACATCCGCTTTATCATCTATTAAAAAATGTGCTGTCTTATATACTTCGTGAATCGTTACATCATACAATTCGCTATACGCTTCTTTATTGCCTGATAAGGTTAATTTGATTAAATCTGTATACACTGTTTCATCCTTCATGTACCATCCCTCCTTTGTCTTACACTTTATATTGGCAAGTAATCCATATTTCGTTCGATTTTTTTCAAAAGTTTTTTTATATAAATTAATATAATGATTCAATACGTTCATAAGCTTCACTTATAACCATGCATAACAATTATATAATTTTCCATTTTCTAATGACGATTTAAAATGATTTATATAGTCAAATTTAGGGGGATAAATAATGAAAGCTATCATTGTAACGTCGTTCGGTGGTCCTGAAGTGATGAAATATACAGATGTGGATATGCCGGTTATTTCAGAAAATCAAGTTTTAATTCGCGTTGTTGCTACAAGTGTAAATTTCGCTGACATTAAATCACGTTATGGCAAAAAAGGAAATAAAGCACTACCTTTTATTCCAGGGATAGATGTCGCTGGTATAGTAGAACGTGTCGGCTCTCATGTAAAAAATATAAACCCTGGACAACGTGTCATTGCTTTTCCTCAAAATGGATCTTATGCAGAATACGTTGTTTCAAATGAAAATCTTACTTTCGTATTACCTGATGAAGTCGACTTTCAAACTGCAGCTGCTTGTCCGATTGTATCTTTTACAGGTTATAATTTACTCGCAAATGTTGCAAGGCTTCAACAAGGCGAATCAGTACTCACTCATGCGGCTGCTGGTGGAATCGGTACTACAGCTATTCAACTTGCAAAACTATTAGGGGCTGGAACAGTTATCGGTACTGTCGGAAGTGAAGCAAAAAAAGAAATTCCTTTATATGCTGGAGCTGATTATGTAATTTGTCATCAGAATGAAGATTTTGTAGAGAAAGTCAATGAGCTGACAAACGGTGAAGGGGTTGATGTAATTTTAGATTCTATTTCTGGAACTGTTTCGGAAAGAAGTTTAAAATGTCTTGCTTATTACGGTCGCCTCGTTCATTTCGGTAATGCTAGTGGTGAAATTGGCAATTTCCAAACGAAAGATTTACATGCAAGTTGCCGTTCTATACTCGGTTTTAGCTTTGGAACTACACGAAAAAAACGTCCTGAACTACTCCAAGCAACTGCAAATGAAGTATTCCGTTATTTGCGTGACGGGCGTTTGCAAATAACGGCTATGAAATCTTTTCCACTCCAAGATGCAGGGAAAGCACATGAATGGGTCGAAAGTAGAAAAAGTACAGGGAAAGTAATACTAACTGTTCAGTCATCCTCCTGAAATGAATACTTGAAACCGAGGTGTCATTCATGGGATCACGAATTATGCATGCTATTATCGCAAACGGTATTGCCGAAAAACTATGTATTCAAGATAAAACTTCTTTCATACTTGGAGGTGTAGCTCCTGATGCAGTTCATTCAGCAGAAGAAAAAGGAACTTCACATTTTTACGCTGGCACGACGAAAAACTATACGAGAAGGATAGATTTCAATTCTTTTTTTCAAAAATATAGAGCCCATATGGATTCCCCTTTTCTTTTAGGCTATTACACCCATCTCATTGCCGATGACAATTGGCTAAGCGGCTTTTTTCTACCTTGGCTAAAAAATAGAATAGAAAATGACGAAACGATTGCACCTATGTACTATAACGATTTTAAATTGTTAAATGCAAAGTTGCTTCATCATTACGATAAAGAACAACAGCTCTTCTCTCTTCTCAATCAAGAGGCTCACATTGTGGATATTGAAGAGGTTTCTAAAGAAAATGTTTTGGCTTTTCGAAAGTATCTTTTTGAAGATATGTTGTATCCAGAGCAAAATTTGCATGAAGACTTACAGGTATTTACGTTTAATCAAATGGTCGGTTATATGGAAACTGCTATTGAAAAAGGTGCATTTTTTATTAAACAACTCTCACATGAAAAATTCATTTCAAAGATTTAATCCCCCTCAATATGTTTGAGGGGGATTTTCACATAGCAATATTATTATCGGTTCTTTTCCATAACCGCAAAAAAATTCCCTTCACTATCAGCAAAGTTAAATACTTTACCAGAAGGCATAGTTACCATTTCACCAACAGTAACATTTTTATTTTTTAAATCTGTATATAATTGATCCAGACTTTCTGAGAAGAACATTAGTGACGGTGTACCAAGATTTAATTCTGGGCTCATCTTAGAAATCACTTCTTTATTATGTAATATAATGCTTGTTTCTGCCCCACTTTTCGGAGCGATTTCTATCCATCTCATTCCTTGTTTGTTATCTTCCTCTGCAACTACATGAAACCCTACCTTTTCCGTCCAAAAATTGACTGACTCATCTTGATTATTTACATATAACATAATTTGTCCAACTTTATGAATCATTGCATTTCCCCCTAATGTTGTTTATATTCTATGTAAGTTTCTACAGGTACTATCATTATTCCTTTTGAGTTGGTATGTACTTCTTTGCAAAATTTATCGACTGACTCATCCCATCTAGTTCGTCAAAATAATCATTTCTTTCGATCATGTTATATCCATTGAATCCAATTTCATCTAATACTTTGAAGAATATATCGAAATCCACTTCACCATTTCCTACTGCTACTTCTATATACTT
The DNA here is from genome assembly GCF_022663555.1 of Bacillus cereus group sp. BfR-BA-01381. Taxonomy (NCBI): domain Bacteria; kingdom Bacillati; phylum Bacillota; class Bacilli; order Caryophanales; family Bacillaceae; genus Bacillus; species Bacillus cereus group sp. BfR-BA-01381. The sequence goes on along the minus strand of NZ_JAKUFR010000016.1, from coordinate 62,917 downwards.
ACTTAAACTATCACTTTTCACTTCTTTACAATCTTTAATATGAGTTTGTACTATATAATCTTTTAATAGTAATAAACCTTCTTCCGGATTTTCATTTACATCACTTATTAAATTTGCTGGGTCAAAGTTAACAGCTAGTCCTTTCGAGTTTGCAGTTTCTAAAAATCGTTTTAATACTATTGCTTTTTCAGATCCCGTCTCAATAGCAAAGAATCCTCCAAATCTGAATGCTAATTCCCCTATTTCATTACAAACACGTATCATTTTATCATAGTACTCACTATTTTCATCATCTGGGATTTTCCCAATATGGGCTGTTACTATGTTAGCTCCTAACCTTAAACCTTTATGAGTAATATATTTAAAACTCTCTATTGCACATTCAGCTTCAGTTCCTATTATTCCATTTTCTCCGAAGCTAATTGCCAATGACGGGACTTGAATCTCATTAAAAGCTAAGTTTTCTTTTAAGGTGTTCCATTGTACCTTTGAAATGTTAACTAAGTTGAAAGTCGAATTCATAGCATATAATTGAATATATTCTAACCCCCATTCTCTCGCCTTCTTTATTCCTTCGTTTACTTCAATATGTTTCGTATTTAAAAACATCCCTAATTTCCTATCCATATGTGTACCTTCTTTTTATTATTTCGTATCAGTTTAATATTCGACTTTTTTTATATTATTTCCTCGTATAAACCAAATAAATAAACTACCTTTTTTCGATACCCCCAGTAGAAGCATATAAAAAAGCACTAATACAATTCCCATTATCACTTGATTACAAACAAAAAAGACGTAACTACAAATAGTTACGCCTTCCCCATCATTTATCTAGGCTTTTTCTTCCCAGTAAATGATGGTTTCTTTTTCTTTGGTGCTTTCGGTTTCGTTTCTACAAATGATCCTTTGAACATTTCTTGCTTCGTAAATACGATACCTAGTTTTTTCGCAAATTGTAGTAATTTACGCTCTTCTTGCGGTGTTACAAGAGATACAACAGTTCCTTCTTTACCCATACGTCCAGTACGTCCTGAGCGGTGAATGTATTGGTCTACTGTGTCTGGTAATTCTAAGTGAATTACATGTGTTAAGTCGTCAATATCGATTCCACGTGCTGCAATATCAGTAGCAAGTAGAATTTCTAATTTCCCGCCGCGGAATGCACGCATCGTTGCTTCACGTTCTTGCTTACTTGCTTCTGCATGAAGAGCCGCTGCTTTCATTTTACGGAATTTCAATTTCTCAGTAATTTCATCTAAACGGAATGGATCGTTTAAGAACGCAACTGCTTTTACATCGCCCATATGCATAATTCTTCTTACGTAATCATTTTTTTCGCGTCGCTCACAAATGATATACGTATGCTCAACTAAGCTTTTTGATTCTGCACGTGTTACACGTACTAATTGTGGTTCCACTGCTAAATCACGTGCCGCATCTTCTGCCGCTTTTGTCATTGTCGCCGAGAAGAATACTAATTGACGATCGCGCATCGTAGATTTAATTACATCTTGTACAGCACCCATCATCTTTTGTTTTACAATTTGATCAAACTCATCAAATACAATTGTTTTTACTTCATGCATTTTTAGCTTTTTCATACGAATTAATTCTAAAATACGGCCTGGTGAACCGACAATTACTCTTGGGTGTTTCTTTAATTTTTCAACTTGGCGCTTAATATCGGCACCACCAATTAAAGATGCACCTGAAATTTCAGTTCCTGCTGTAAACTTTTGAACCTCTTCATGAATTTGCATGACAAGTTCACGTGTTGGTGCTAAAACAACAACTTGTGGCTGTTTTACTTCAGGATTAATTTTATGTAAAAGGGGTAATAAGTACGCTAATGTTTTTCCTGTTCCAGTTGGAGATTCAGCTATAACGTCTTGTCCTTCTAAAATAGTTGGAATCGCTTGTTTTTGAATTTCAGTTAACTCTTTAAAACCAGCCTTCTCCCAAGCTTGTTGTAAAAATGGTTGCATATCTTTTATCATTTGTTTTTCTCCTTTATCTCTATTTTTGAAGAAAATGTTGTATTGTTCGCACCGTTTCTATCATGTGTGAAATAACAGCTATTAAATCATCAACATGGTCTTCTGTAATCGCTTTTTGAAATAGAACCTCTACCTTATTATGATATGAAATCGCTTGCTTATTATATTCGTATGAAACTTTCTGCATAATCATTCTTTCTTTTCCCCATATAGAACGCATTAATGTTTCAATTTCTTCGCATTTTACTTCTGGTTGTTCTAACGGGAATGAAAATGCTAGCTTCATTTCACAACCTGGTGTAAACTGAGGCACTTCTAGTATTTCACCAGACAAGTTCTTTGCATCTACAGATAGCGAAAATGTTGCTTCTACTAACGGTTCGAATGGTTCTGTTAATTGAAATGAGATATGATATATACGACTTAATGAAGCAAGGTCCATCATATCTTTTCGATCTGTTACAAGAATATCTCCATGTAAATCAAAATCATAAACAGCGCCTTCTACGATTACTTTTAAATTATCAAAAGCAGTTGGATCAAACATAATTTCCTCCAAAAAACAGGCGCCTTTCGATGGAAAGGCGCCACTTGATGTATATATAGTTTACAGATAAACGAGATGAATTACAACCTTTTAGAATAAACCTACTGCTTTTCCATCTTCATTTACATCCATTTGTAGTGCTGCTGGTTGTTTCGGAAGGCCTGGCATTGTTAACATTGTTCCTGTTAACGCAACGATAAAGCCTGCACCAATAGATGGTTTTAGCTCACGAATTGTAACGATAAAGTCAGATGGACGACCTAATTTTGTTGCATCGTCAGAAAGAGAGTATTGTGTTTTCGCCATACAAACTGGTAGGTTACTCCAGCCTTCTCCTTCATATTGAGCTAATTGCTTACGCGCTTTTGGAGCAAATTCAATATCTTTTGCACCGTACACTTTTTGAGCAATTGTACGAATTTTTTCTTCTAATGGTAATTCTAACTCATAAAGTGGTGCGTAGTTGTTTTCGCCTTTTTCAATTTCTTTTAACACTTTTTCAGCAAGGTCAACTCCACCTTGGCCACCTTTCTCCCAAACTTCCGTTAAGGATACTGCATAGCCACGCTCATTACACCATTCTTGTAAGTAAGCAACTTCTGCATCTGTATCTGTAATAAATTTATTAATTGCAATTACGAAAGGCACACCGAAGCTTTGAATTGTTTCAACATGCTTCTGTAAGTTTTCCATACCTTTTGCTAATGCGTCTACATTTTCTTCTTTTAATTGATCTTTTGCTACGCCGCCATGCATTTTAAGCGCACGAATCGTCGCAACAATAACAACTGCTTCTGGTTTAATACCAGCTGCACGAGCTTTAATATCTAAAAACTTCTCTGCACCTAAATCAGCACCAAATCCAGCTTCTGTAATAACATAATCACCTAATTTTGCTGCCATTGTTGTAGCGATAACACTGTTACAACCGTGCGCGATATTCGCAAATGGTCCGCCGTGAATGATAGCTGGTGTATTTTCTAGCGTTTGTACTAAGTTTGGTTTTAATGCGTCTTTTAATAATAATGTTAACGCACCTTCTACACCTAAATCTTTAACCGTTACAGGTTGATTTGCAAAATTATAAGCAACTACGATGCGTGATAGACGTGCTTTTAAATCTTGAATATCTGTCGCAAGGCAGAATACGGCCATAATTTCAGATGCTACTGTAATATCAAAACCATCTTCACGTGGTACACCTTGAACGGGTCCACCAAGACCAATTACTACGTTACGTAGGGCACGATCATTCAAGTCAACACAGCGTTTCCAAACGATTTTACGCGTATCAATTCCAAGTGTATTTCCTTGTTGGATATGATTATCAATAAACGCCGCTAACGCGTTATTAGCAGTTGTGATCGCATGGATATCTCCAGTAAAGTGAAGGTTAATGTCTTCCATAGGTACAACCTGTGAAAAACCACCACCTGCTGCTCCGCCTTTTAGTCCCATCGTTGGCCCAAGAGATGGTTCGCGAAGTGCAATTACTGTTTTCTTACCAATTTTATTAAAAGCTTGACCTAAACCAACTGTTACTGTTGATTTACCTTCTCCAGCTGGAGTTGGGTTAATCGCTGTTACTAAAACAACTTTACCGTCTTTCTCATTCTGTAAGCGCTTAAAAATATCAAGAGATAACTTACCTTTATAATGCCCGTATGGCTCTAATTCATCTTCTAAAATATTTAAATCAGCTGCAATTTCTTGAATCTTCTTCATACTCGCTTCTTGTGCGATTTCAATGTCGGATTTAACTGTTGTAGTAGTTGTCATATACCCTAGTCCCCCTTTAATTGGTTCTGATGATATTGTATCAGTTTTTTGTATTTTCTGCACTTATTTACCTCCTAAAAATTCTTTCATTTCTTTATACGTTTTTTAACATAAATACCCATAAGAATGTTAACGATTGTTGTAATTCTGTAGGTAGTTGACCTAACATCTGCTCATTTACTCCGCGCTTATATACACCGATACCATCTACAACTTCAAAACCTTGTTCTTGCGCTAACTGTTCAAATTCCCAAGGCATCATCGTATTACAAACAACATCCTTGCCATATAAACGAGGATAACTGTTCTCTCGTGGCTTTGCTGTCGGTCCTAAAATTGCAATACATGCATACCCATCGCTTTTTAAAACACGCTTTATCTCATTTAATGCTTGTAATGGCTCTTCCGTCCATTCTAAAGAATTAATTGCCATAATTGCTTCAAATTGTTCATTTTCGAACGGTAAGGAAGAAAGATCTCCTTTTATAAAGGATAAATCCGGTCCCTCTCCGCGCTCCTTCCCTTTTTGAATCATCACTTCTGATAAATCTACTCCAACTGCTTTATAGCCCGCGCGACTTAATTTATATGTACCGTATCCATCACCACAACCAACGTCAAGCACTTTGGCTTCTTTCTTCACGTATTGTTCAAAAAATGGAATAATCGTACTCCTACTCCCACTATCCCACATCTCCTGACTATTTTGGTTCCAAAATTCTGCACTACTATCCCATTTTTTCTCTGCTGACTCATGCCAATTAAATTTTGTCATGCAATCCCCTACCTTCACGTTTTGTCACTCATTTCATTCTACATCATTTTCCAAAATCCCTGTTTTATCTTCATAAGGAGATGTACATGCTAATGAAGGAATCTTTATTCTCCAATTTTTGCTTTACTTGGGTTTAACTCATACTCATGCTCTTCTCATTTTGAAAGATACTATAGATACACCCAATTGAAAGAGAGGGATGTACATGCGAAGAAAGAGAAATCATCATTTTAAAAGTGGTGAAAAAAACGAAGAGTATGCAGCTGAAATATCACCAGCTGGCATACCAATTAGACATAAGCGTAAAGAAATTGCAAATGAAATAGAAGGTACAAATACCGGTGCAATGATAGGCTATGTCGCTTTATTTCTTTCGCTTTTCTCCATTGCATTTTATCCAGTTACACTCGGTTCTCTTGCGATTTTAGTCGGCTTATTAGCTGTCAATTTTGGAGCAAGAACACTTGGATATACCGCAATTGGTTTTGGTAGTTTTTCTGTTTTATTTACTTTACTTTATCCGCTTGCTTTGTCAGCGTTTTAAAAAAACACACCAAGTTATACTTGGTGTGTTCATTCGTGATACAACATAATATGACCGCATCCACAACAATGTTTCGCTGTAATTTCTTGAAACACTGGATAATTTTCTTCATCCCGATGCTCAATAAACACCTTTTCAAATCGATACATATTTGGTGCATATGCCCAATCTTGTTTCGTACGTGCGTATAATGTAGAAGAGAAAAACTCCTCACCGCCGCAAACAATACATGTGTTCTTCATCAATACCCCTCCTATGCTTGTCTTACTTCATCTATATGAACATAAGCATAAGAAAAAGACCTTCTATTACTAGAAAGTCTTCTCTGAAACAAAAAGAAATGTACCAAACATTCCTACTCCGCTATATTCTTTCGTAACACCAGCTTCTGTTTTAAATGTTTGCTTTACAGTCATAAAGAATACACCATTTCGTGCATCTGTACTTTCAAATTTTAGTTTTTCTTTTTTACCATCTACATTTTGTGTGCATTCAAAACTACTCTCATCACATTTCAATGCATACTTATCTTCTAGATACAATTTAAAATCTGATTCTTTTGGACAAGTGATAAGTAAAATTGCCACAAGAATAATACTTACAATACCCACAATTGTATAATACTTCTTCATTTGTACTCCTTTCAAAAGACAAGAAAACTTGACTGCATGCGCCAAGTTTTCTTAGTCTACAACCCATTGCCACTCTTGGTCTTTCTTATCAAAAATAAGCCAACCAGTCTCTGTTGCTTCTTCTTTCAATTCATCGATATTATCTAGTACTTCATCCGTACTTTCATACGAACCCACTACATATACCGGAATTTCAAGACCTCTTCTTGACTCAATTTTTCCTGCCAGATCAATATAAAGACCATCTTCCATTAATGGAATAAGCCCCATAATCACTTCTTTTGAAATTGCTGGGAAAATTTTTGATTTTTGGAAGAAAGAAAAACGTTTCTTACCGAAAGCACCGAGTTTATAAGGAATGACTTTACTTAACATTCCTACAAAATCAGCAATTCTACGATAATACACTTTGTTGTACCATCCGTCATCATGTGAAAAATAAACAAATCTATTTTTCAATAACGGAAAGAACGTTCTTGCAAGTGGTTCTTTTTTGTGAGCCAAATATAAAAGCTCTGCAATTTCTTTTGGCTCTAGTTCATCTAAATCGCTTGCATCATCAAAATCTACCCAACAAAATTCATCAAATTCATCAATCTCTGCTTGAATTAACTTATGTATATTTTCTTCCTCAACATATTCAAATAAAGTATGATAATGAAAATCTGTCCATTCAAAGTTATGCTTCAAAAGCAACACTTGATGAAGCGGTGAAGGGATGTTACTTGCAAACTCTTTAAACGTAATTCCTGATGTAATAAAACAATGACCCCGACGATTACCATTAATATATATCATATTCTTTACTTGGTCAGATCCTCCAGACAAAGCACCTAGCCACCTTCGTTTTATATGTTTCAATTCTATAGCATATTTTAACATGAAAAATTTTAGAAACATAGAAAAAACTTCAAAAACTATTTACAATTTCATGTGTTTTATTACATAGTGATTACAAGAAAAAACACCTGCTCGTAAGCAGGCGTTTTTAAAGGATTTCATCTGGGTTTTGAGGATGATGATTTCCCTCTTTCTTTTCATCTTTTTGGAACATCGATTGAATTTTATCAATTGTTTGTGGAGCTAATTCAATCATTTTCTCTGCTAAATGTGTCGCATTTTGTAAATGAAGAATATTTACTCCATCTTTATTCACCACAAGAAATGCTACTGGTGTAATAGAAACACCACCCGCGCTACCGCCACCAAATGCAGGGTTACCGTTCGCTCTTTGTCCATCATTCGTTTGGAAATCAGAACCTCCTGCTCCAAACCCGAACGCTACTTTAGAAACCGTTAACACTACACCACCGTCAGCCGTTTGAACAGGCTCTCCAACAATCGTATTTACATCGACCATTTCTTTTAAATTTTCCATTGCCGCTTTCATCAATCCTTGAATTGGATGATCCACCGTTCATAACCTCCTTTGTCATATCTTTCCTAGTTTTTCCGAAAGTTTGTGAACTAAACATAAAATTTTATATTGATTTCAAAAAACTTAAGTTGTAATATTTAGAAAAATGAAAAAGAGGTCGATTCGTTATGATGCGAAAATTAACAAAGAAAGATCATGAACAAGTATTCGCTTACCTAAAAGAAGAAGCAGCCCATAACTGATTTATTATTGGAGATATAGAGTCTCTCGGTTATGAAACAGACTTTCAAGATCTGTGGGGAGTATTTAAAGAGAATGGAACATTATAATCAATTTTACTCGGCTTCCATGATTCATTTATACCATATAGTAAAGAAGAATTTGTTACCTCTCATTATGAGGCACTTCTTTCCGCATATAAGCTGATAAAACTCTCCGGAAAGTCAACTATTGTTGAACGATTTAAAACTGTTTCAAATATACAGCTCGGTGCTAAAAATGAAATGTATTTTATAAATGTCTAGATGCCGACACCTTACCTAGTACGCCTGGCCAAGAAACAATTAAACTTGCCACACTAGATGTTGTAGAGCGAATTATGCAATTGCGGAGTAACATCATTGAATTTCCTACAAGATCAAACTACTGAGGAATACACACTATTAGGGGAGCCCCAGTATATTGGAAAAATCCACGTTAAGAGCATGCAAGATTTCACACAGGTTTTTAGCTAATTCAGTAACATACGAGAACCCTAAACCCTAAAATCTACGCTAGGATAGGGATACATATAAAGTTGCATAAAATTATATAAAAAGAAAACGGCAGATTCCTTTTGAGGGTAGGATTTCTCCTTATGCCTGCTACCAATCATGAGACGTTATGTTAATTGATTATGAACACAATATATAATAAAAACCCCTCGTTTTTTCTTCTTATCACATGATAAAATGATTATAAGTGATAAATTTCGAAATCATTAGAGAATACAAAAGGATTGATTACATGAAAAAAGGATTAGGATTACTTGTAACTATAATGATTGAAGCTGGAATTGTATATAAATTATCTAAGCTCTTAAAATGGAGTTTTATTGATTTAACTTTCTTCGCTGGAATATGTTTTGTCATTATTACATATTACTTTAGCAGTAAAGGCGGATTTTCTAGCAACAGTGTTCGCCTTCAAGCTCAAGCTAGATTGGGTATTAAAGTAGAGGAAGAAAAATTTGAATTAAGTGTAAATCCTATTTTAATAGGATCTATTGTTTATACAGTATTATCTTTAATACTTGTAGTAATAAGTTATTGGGATTACTTTATCAAATAATTTTCACTTTCAATAACGAGAATTATGTAAATGAGCTGTCCAAACGGATGGCTTATTTTATAACAACCCAGCTGCTGGCCGAATTTATAAACGATTAAGATTTAAAAATATTAGAATGCGAGCGATGTATCGATAATAAAAAGCTTTGTTCGCTGAATTACGATACTTTAGAGGTTTGAGACGTATAATGAGAAATGTTTTTGTTCAATACGTTCGTTGATACCGTTCACTCTTAACAATGTTTATCGTTATCCATATTTCACCCTACATCTTATTAATGGGAAAATTATTTCTGCATTTCCAAGACAAAATCGATAAAATTAATTTTTTGAAGGAGAACATAATATGGATTACAAATTCGAATTACTTAGTACAGGTAGCTTAGTTATTAGACTACAAAAAGAATTCGATACTTTAGAAGCTTTTTTAAATGTGGAGGTATCCACATTCGGTGATTGGATAGCAGAAACTGTAGATAAAGTTTTAAACAAAAAAAGTCATCACGAAAAAATAAGTGCGAATATTTTTGGGGCAGATGTTCGAAGAGATACAACAGTTATATTTAATAAGTATGATGAAGATGAAATCGAAATCCCTCTTGAAATAGAAACTATTACATTAAGAAATCTAATAGATATTTATTTAAATGAGCATACAAAATTAATAAGCGAAAAAAAATAATCATTAAATAATATTACATATATTACAAAATAACCGCCTGTAATAGACGACTTTTTTCATTAAATTAACACACATTCACATACTTATCACTAGCGGTAATATATAACACTTCACTTTCAAAAAATATCCTTTAATTTCAAAACCATAAGATGATGTTCGCTACTTACTTATTAATGTACAGCTCTCTCCAACTCTTATGGAAAGTTTATTATTATCATTTCCCAATCAATACAAAATTCCTAGGTGTTTATTCAACTCTATTTGTAATTTTTTTAGCTAAACGATTAAATAATACTGAACTTCCATATGCCAACATCCCAATACTGAAAAATAGTTTCTGCCATAAATTAAATGGGAAAAACCACCCTGCAAATACGTCCTTGTTTAAACATGTGTGCTTACTCCTTTTTTTTAGGTTTCAAGAAAAACCTCCTCCGAAACCTTTGTGGGTTATCCCTCTTGAAATCGCCCTTAATAGGTATTATTATCATGATGATCTCCCCCTCTTGTATTAACCTTATTTATGTTTAAATTTACTATACATCCATTCGTAAAACTTATTAGTACCAAGTGCACATGCTCCCAAAATAAGAACACCTATAATAAAACCAACCTTTTTAGGTAATTCATAAGGAGACATTATAGCGACTACAAGAAATATAGCAATTGCAACATATGTAATATATTTTCCAGCCTTAAATGGTTGCATATTAGTTTGCTCCTCTCTTAATCTCCAATTTTAATAGTACCACCTATCCCATAACCATCTCTAACGTATAATCCTGTTTATTTTCCTAATTAATATCGGATTGTCCCTATCCTTTTTCAAACTTTATTATTCTTTAAATTTGTTATATATTCGTCCTACTACTTTATTCGCTCCCAAGGAAATGGCCCCTAAAATTAAAAAAATAATAATAAGAGCAATCTTTTTAGGTAGGCTATATGGCAATAACATAGAAAATATAAGAAGTATCAAAACTGCAACATATGTAATATATTTCCCAGCCTTTAATGATCGCATATTCATACGTTCCTCTCTTAATCCTCAAACTTAATGGTATCGCCTACAACATAACCCATGGTCTCCTATAACTAGAGTAAAATCTAATATAAGAAAAGATTTCATTCAACTTCTTACTTATTAACCGTAACTTCTATTGCTAGTTTGGCTGTCTACATAATCAAAATTACATTTATGTGCCGATTCGACCATTATAACAATAATCATCAAAATTGTTTTAATCCCTCTAGTTTCACTACTACTCCAATCGACAAAAGTTTTATTTATTTCACTTTTTATGTATCTTTTGATAAATTCGTTCAAATAAAACTGAAGACCACACAGCTATTACACCGAATAAAAATATTACAAGTACATTTATTAATCTTGTTTTATTGTCTGCTGGCACCATAAAACTCGCGATGAGTGTTACTAATGTGCCAATAACAATTATAATTCTTCCTTGTTTTAACATTTAGTTACTCCTTTTTCTATTGAATTTCTCCAGAAGATTTATAACAAATGTGTTCCATACTAAAGAAAATCCAGTAAATATAAGAACAGCTAGCGAAACAACAATTTTATCTTTCCACGTTTCTCCATTTATCATAGCTAGTGTGACAAATAGTACTGCTGCTACATAGATTACTATTTGTGTAACTTTGCGCATATTCCCCCTCCTTATACACCTTAATCATCAAACTTTCCTACTTCTTTCATTAAAACTCCTTTCTCAAGTTCCTCCGACTCAATCACAATTGCCATCAATCCCTTTTCCGTACTCGTTTCATGAAACTCACCCTTCTCCCAAAACACAGCTTGTCCCGCTTCCACCTTCACTTTTTCTTTATCTGTCCCGCATACATATCCTTCTCCGTCCACAATAAGAAGCAGTTGCGATACAACTGCTTCATGATATCCAATTATTCCATTCTCTTTTAAATGCATAGCACCGATATGTATATTCCCTTGATGATTTACTATTTTCGACATTATGAAATTAGATTGAAATGCTGTGATTTGCTTTCCTACTTTTTTATTAAAATCAAAAATTTTCACTTCTAGTCCTCCTTATATGTATAAAACCATCCTTACTGTCTGCATCATATGTCCTTCAAAATCTTCTTCAAATTCCTCTAATTGTGCAAAACCTTTCGCTTCATAAAACCGCTTTCCTTTTTCATTCGCTGCTTCTACATGAATGTATAGTTTCCGAATTCCTTTTAATACCGTTAACCCTTTTTGTAATAAAGCACTTCCTATCCCTTTCCCCTGTTGATCTGGTAACAAATAAATTGCTCCTAATTCTGCTTCGTTTTGCAGTCTAACAGGTGAGAAATTTGCAAAGCCAATTACTTCTCCCTCTTCTTCTGCAACGAATAAATGTGTATTCTCAAGACGATATTTCATTTTTTCATCAGAATAAGCCTCGTCTAAAAAACTGTCTTGAATCTCTCTCGGAATAATGCCTTCGTATGTATCATGCCAAGCTATTTTCGCTACTGATTGTACAGCATGAATATCTTCTTGCTTCATTTCTCTAATTACATATGTCATCTCGTTGTCTCCATTCTCTTTAACTTATATTCTGCTAATATACTAGAAGAAATGGCAGAACCATTTTCATAATTCACCTTAATTAATTTTAATTTTTCAATTGAAGCTGTTGCAAAATCAAATTTTTCATAAATGTATTCCATTACACTTAAAAACTGATTTGTATGTAATCTATTTGCAATCGTACAATGCGGAACCCACTTTCCCGGTACGTAATATGAATTTGGGTTGTCATGAAAAGTTTTAAAATAATCATGATAAGAATGATGAAAATTTAACAATTCATCAGTAACAGTCAGTGCTAGAAAGACCGTTCCATTAGTAGGAAAAACTCCAACAGAAGGAAAAGTTACTGGGTCCGTATTTTCTTGAATAGCTACAAACTCTCCTAATTTCTCCTTATACAAATGAACATCTAACTCATTATAATCAGCTAACGTAATATGAGGTTCTACTCCGGCTAATTGATTTGTGCCAATGATATTTGTTAATTCATTTTGCAATTCTGTAATTTTATTAGTAAACACACGATCAAATGTAGCAATAATAGCGTACATATCCCTTCACCCCTTTGTTACACATAGTGCTTCCCATTCTTCACGAATCATCCCCATTCGAATAGAATCATAGTACGTTCCGTTATAATAACGACATTTGCGCATTCTACCTTCTAAACTCATTCCTATTTTCTCCGCTACTTTCATCATTCGTTCATTACCAGACCAAGTCGTGAGCCCTACTCTACCAATCTCCATCTTTTCAAATAGTAAATCTCGATATAACGTTAACGCTTCTGTACCGTAGCCGCCATTCCAGTAAGCCGGATTATAAATGACAATCCCCATCTCCAACCAACGCGTCGGTTTATACTCCCAATAAAATCCGACCGTCCCTATAACTTGACCGTTATTTTCTATAATTAAATTGGATAGAGGTTCTTCTTTTAAACGAGTTTGCATCTTCTCCTTATAGGATGAGTATTCTTGCATTGAAAACGGAAAATACGGTGCATCCCATTTTTTCCATTCTGGATTTTCTTCTTTAAATACGAGATCCCATAATGTTTTTATATCTAATTCTTCAATTGTACGAATTGTTACTTTATCCCCTTTTACGATTACGCTTTTCATAATTTCCTCCTACACTCCTCTTTATTTCATATATAATTATAATATTTTTTCTGAAAAATCAAAACAGATATCGTTTATTATATTGTATAATTTTGTTATAAGATACCAATTATTCATGTAGAAAGCTGGTGATTCAGTGAATAATCGATTTAGCATTGCTTTACTTCTCACTATTATTACGACAAATATTATTCTCTATTTCTTCTTACCATTACGTATTGTTACGAAATGGGACTTCAATGGAACGCCTACATCAACAATGGATAATAGTACTTTTGTGATCGTAAATATAATTATATGTTCCTTCTTATTCTTTTTATTTTTAGCTTTATCTAAAGCAACGAGTAACGAGAAATTTCTCCATTGGATCGGCAACACAATGTTACTATTCTTATTTTTTGTCGATATTGTCATTGCCCTTATAGCTCTTGGTTTTTCACTTCCTCTTGATCATTTTATATTTTTAGGATTAGGGCTTTTATTTATATTAATAGGTTATTTCAGTTCCAAAATTGATACGACTAAATCAACCGTTTCCTTGGAATGGAATGATAAGCACCTTGAAAAAAGAGCTTCAAATATTAGTAGTATTTCAATGATGATAGCAGGTATTTTCCTAGCGGGGCTTCCATTTATCGTTTCTACTCCTTATAGAGGTTATGCTATACTAGCGATTATTTTAGGAATGACGCTTGTCATTTTACCGAGTACGATTTATTTACTTATTAAAGATAGCAAGCAATCTACTTCTTAAAAAAATAGGAGGTTACATCCCTCCTATTTCAGCTAAATATTTTCTTTTTCGTCTTTTCTATCTCAACTAAAATCCCTTTCTCTATCCAACCTTCTACTCCATCTTTTTTAATTAAATCATATCCTGAGCAGCTACCATCAATAAGAGAAACAAAGTCACCTTTTCTTACACTTATTTGCGCACAAGATATATCCGTTTTCACTGTGTATTCACCTGAATCAAGTTGCCTAATATATTCATCTTTCACATAAAGTAATGTATTCGTTTCCTTTTGCCTGCATATTGTGTAATCTTGCTTCTTCTCAATAGGCTCTATGTAATAATGCGGATAGGTAACCCCGCCCTGCATTGTTGCATCGGCATGAAAATCTGCTATTACTTCATACTCTGGAAAACAGTCTACATATGTATAAGAAAACTTATCACCTGTTGGTTTCCTCTGAATGATAAATGCATTTAATTGCCCTGCCTCTTTAATCGTATTTCCGCCGTCAATTGCAATAATCTTTTTTTCCTTATCAATAACAGGATTATTAGACGGTGCTTCATCAGAATAGTTCACAACAGGCCAATGTCCAACAACTACATACTTATTTGCTTTATGTGATTGATTGAAAAACTCCGGCATTGCTATCGCATTTTTTCGTTCTGTTTCTTTCCAATCCTCTCTATCTTCAAGGCCAGCATGTACAAAAATATAATCTTCCGTTTCAATCGCTGTTGGTAATTCTGTTAGCCACTTTATTTCTTTTGAGAAATGGCTCATTAATTTTCTTTTCAATTCACGGATATCACTTTCTTCATGAACGTTAATATTCAATTGCCCTAGCCATTCATTAAAAATTGTATTCTTTTGCGTACATAAATAATGTATTAGCGCCGGATTTTCATTTACAAGCGCTTCAACTACAACTTCACAATTCCCTTCAACTACATAAACGTTTGGCTTACTAACTACTAGATCCATCACATAGTTTACGACGCCAATACTATTTCTTCCTTTCTCACAAAGATCGCCATTAATAATTAAATAATCTTCATCTTGAAAATTAACTTTATGTAGTAGTTCCTTAAAAAGATCTAATTCTCCATGAATATCAGAAATAATGATGACTCTTACATCATTTGGTATAGATAATTTCTTTATTTTTTCCAAGTTTAAACGCTCCTAACATTCTCTAAATTCAAGATTCCATTTTTAATTTCTAATATTCGACAAATCATATTGCTAGACCTGTTCCTAGCTCAAATCTGAAAAAGAAAATAGGTTCCATATATCTTTACATATGGAACCTACTTAATATTATAACGCTTTATAAAAAGAATAGCTTACCTTATTAAAGCCCTCTCTTTCATAAAAACGATGTGCATCAATTCTTGGAAACGCAGATGTAAGAACGATAGAACTGCATCCTTTTTCTTCCCCCCATTTTTCTACATATGACAGCAGAATCTTACCATACCCTTTTGATCTGTGAGCTTCCGCAGTTACAAGGTCATACACAAAAACATGTTTCTCATTATAAAAATTCGTACAAATCGCTACACCAGCTAGACTAACAACTTCTTCATCTTCATTACGTAGCGAAAATAGTTTATAATTTTCTTCTTTCATTTTTTGAAATAAAGAACTTGCCTCTTCTCTTGAAATTTTCGTTCTTAATTGTTGTAATACGGGAAATACATCGTGTAGATCCGCTTCTGTTACTACTGCTTTAACATTCATTATGATTCGCCCCTTACTATTTATAAAATTTTCTAAATGTTATATCATTATTATAGAAAGCGACTGCCCTTAGTTTAAGTGACAGTTCTATTGTTTTTTATAAGGCCAGTATAAAGTGAAACTTTAATCAGCCCTCACCAATTGGGCTTTTACGGGCAGTTGATTCCCACCTAACTTCTTTGCTTCCGCTGAATTTTGAGGTGAGGGTCTTACTGCCCGTTAATGCGGGATAAAAAGGAGCGTCTATAAATGGATTTGAATATTCCTTTAGTGTTACAAAATAAAACACCTATTTACTTACAAATTTACGAATATATGAAACGCGAAATCTCTCATGGATCACTATGTGCTGGTACACGCCTTCCTTCTCACAGAAATTTAGCTATGCAGCTTAATGTGAGCCGTATTACAGTTGAATCCGCTTATCAACAATTACTAGCTGAAGGTTACGTAGAAAGCAAACCGAAACGCGGGATTTTTGTTGCGGAAGTAGATATTGATGTCATTCAAAAGAAACAACAAATTGCGTCAAACAGTGCTAACAATAAAGAAAAAGAACAATATAATTATGATTGTAGTCAAGGACTTATTGATCAAAAAGCTTTTCCCATAACAAACTGGAAAAGAGCATTACACGAAACTTTATTTCAGTATGAAAATGAATTATTTGCCAAAGAGGATCCACAAGGTGAGCTCGTTCTACGAGAACATATTTCAAAATATTTATATCATGCTCGCGGGGTACATTCTTCACCTGATCAAATTATTATTGGAGCAGGTACGCAGCCTCTTCTTTGGCTACTCCTTCAACTACTTGGTTCAAAAAAAGAATACGGAATCGAAAACCCTGGATTTCACCGTATACCTGCTATGATTCAAAGTTCTGGCCTTCCTGTTCACCCTATCCCTTTAGATGATAAAGGAATTCATATTTCTGCTTTACGTGAATCGGGTTCCAATGTGGCATATGTCACTCCATCTCACCAATTTCCACTCGGAATCATTATGCCGTTATCTAGAAGACTCGAGTTATTAAAATGGGCGAATGATTGTAAAGGGTATATTATTGAAGATGATTATGATGGAGAATTTCGCTATATTGGAAAACCTATTCCTTCTTTACAAGGACTAGATTCAAATGAACGTGTTATTTATATGGGAACTTTTTCGAAATCTTTTTTACCTTCTTTACGAATGGGATATATCGTTTTACCACCTCATCTGCTAAAAACCTATAAAGAACTTGGTGGTATGTATAAACAAACGGTTTCTACAATGCAACAACTTACCTTTGCTACCTTTATTCAAAGTGGGGATTGGGAACGTCATATTAACCGAAGTCGTACGTTATATAAAAGAAAGCATATTTCTTTAATTAAATCTATTACAAACGAAATGGGGAATAACGTGCATATACTCGGTGAACAATCCGGACTTCATATTGTACTTCACGTTCATAATGGTATGAACGAACAAGAACTTATTCATGCAGCTGCAAAAGAACGTATTAAGTTATACCCTCTCTCGACATACGATTCTGTTCATAATGTGAGGAAGGAGTCATATGTATTACTCGGTTTTGGTAGTATTCCAGAGAATCGTATCGAAACCGTTGTCCAATTATTGAAAAAGGCCTGGTTCCCAAAATAAGAATAGCTCCACGTAAGTATAACTTACGTGGAGCTATTTCATTCACTATTTTTCTGATCTCGCTGCCCTTCCCGGACGTTTGACACCAGTTGTTTCTGTTGAATAAGACGCTTCAATTATAGCAGTTGGATCTACAGAGAGAACGAGATCTTTCATTTTCGGATAAATGAAACGGTTTGTAATACAGTAGATGATTCTCTTATGTTCTCCTAAAAAACCACCTTCTCCATGTAGATATGTAACGGATAATTGCAGTTCTTTCATAAGTAAATCGCCTATTTCTTTATTCTTACCAGAAATAATCATAACGCTCTTTCCTTGATTAATACCATCTAATATGAAATCAATCATCTTCGTAACAATATAGAAAATTGCTAATGAGAACATCGCTTGTTCAATTGAAAACAAAATGGCAACAAAGATAAAAATAACTGCATTTACAGCAAGTAAAAATGTACTAATCGGCACTTTAAAATGTTTATTCATCCAAACAGCTAACATTTCTGATCCATCAATTGCTCCGCCCATTTTTACTACAATCCCTACACCAACACCAAATAGAACTCCTCCATAAAGAACAATTAACAATTCAGAAGTTGTAATTGCTGGAAATGGTTTTAAATAAATCAATCCGAGTGTTGTAACAACATTTGCATAGGATGTACGAATAAAGAACTTCTTTCCCATTACTTTTGCAGTAAATAATAAAATCGGAATATTAATTCCTAAGAACACCCCATAAAGCGGCAACCCAGCAACTTTATTCGCCATAATTGCAATAGCAGTTACCCCGCCATCTACTAATCCGTTAGGTGCTAAAATAAGCTCCAATGAACCCGCTACAATAATCGAGCCAATTGTTAATAATATGTATTCAAATACTTTCTTCATTCATTACCCCCAAAACTTATATATTTTCTTAGTATTATTTTAACGTAATTTCAATGCCAATTCAAAGATATCAGTTTATATACACAAAAGTTTCACCTTTACAATGATTTTTTATGTAATTTATTTATAGAAACACACTTACATATTACAGTAAGTGTGCTCCAAACATTTATTTAAGTTTTGAGTATGAATTCATTTTTAAGATTTCATTAACTGCCCTATTATAACCACCAGCATTTCGAAGTGACTCTCCAACTTTACGACTATTTTCTTTAAACGTTACATCATTCATCACTTTCTTTACAGACTCACGTAACAATTCAGAAGTGAGTTCTTTACGATTTAGCCTTATTCCAGCCCCTACTTCATTTACTCTTTTCGCAACTAAAGGCTGATCTCCTGTTACCGGAATTACAACTAATGGGACACCGTAATATAGTGCTTCACTTGAACTATTCATACCACCGTGTGTCACGAATACATCAGCATACTGTAATAGTTCTAATTGCGGCACATAATTATACAACTTAAAGTTATTCGGAATGTTTTCAAATTGACTTATATTTATCTTCTTACCAACAACTAATACGACTGTCGCTTCTATACCTTTAAACGCTTCAAAACATTTTTCATATAACTCAGGTTGTTCATTAAAAACTGTTCCCATAGAAATGAAAATCAATTTTTTATCTTTTAAATCTTCCATAGGAAAGCTGCCTACTTCTTTACGCGTAGCAATTGATGGGCCAACAAACTTATACGATTCATCGAATACATCTGAACGCGGCTGATATTCCTTTGAAGTATACACAATTGTAATATCACCAGGATGGTTCATAATATCATACATACTATTACATTTCATTCCATACTGTTTGTTCCATTTTTCCATTCCCGCTAAACAAGATTGATACAATGGATTCGTTTCATCTACTTCTCTTGATTCATGTTCATCGTTAAAAGTAATGTACTGATTAAAAGCAAACGTTGTACAAGAAGAAACACTAGGTAATTTTAAAACATTGGCTATAATACGTCCTACTGGAAAGTGATTATCATATATCAAATAATCGTACTTTTCCCCTTTTGTTTCTTCTACAATTTGAGTAACAATACGTTCTGATGCTTCCATCATATGAGACAGCATTGTCAAAGGACTCCCACCTTCATTTACTCGCTCCATAATATTAATTTGAGAGAGGAAATTCTCAAACACTCGGAATTGTGCACCTGTTGCTTCAATCTTCTTTCTATAATCTTCAATACAATACGAAACAACTGTCTCCCCTCGCCGAATTAACTCACTTACAATAGCTAAAGTCGGATTTATATGACCTTCTCCAGGGAAATTTATTACGAGTACGTTTGCCATCATATTCTCTCCTATCTAATATTATTAATAATTAATTATATTAATTAATTTAAAACTATTATAAAGGAATCTATTCTATTTCTTCACATTTTTCTCTTCATTTTATTATTGAGAAATATTTTTCATAACCTACTTTATACCCCTATTGAAAGTGTGCTTAACTCTTCATTTACTAAAAAATATGAGATTTATATTTTGTATTTTTACAGATTTATCATCAAAAAATTATTTTGACAATTCATACAAAAGTAGAAAAATATAATTTTCACACTGATTTCTCACCGTAAATTTATTTAAGTTCTATGTTGTCCCTATCATTACCCACTTCGTACACATTCTGTTATATAATGAATTTATCGAATTTACAGAAAAGGAGCACCTTCATGCTACAACAACTCTTCGCTTCACCTATTTTATCTGTTCAAACTTTACATCCAAGTTATGAAGACCATGCAAGCGATGTGTTTCTCGTCCAAACAAAAGATGAAGAAGTCATCGTTCGTTCCTCAAAAATGACTGAAGAACCAAACAATGATTTTTGGTGGGGATGCAAAAACCTTTTTGGAATCGATCCAAGGAACGTACATCAGTTAGAATATATACACGAATTATTGAAAAAGCATACTAACTTGCCCATCCCCACTATTTTGCAAAAACATGTTTTAAATGGCCGAAAGTATGTTAGTGTCGAAAAACTAACAGGAAGTACGCTGCAATCCTTTGTCGGACAATCTGATTCAATTTTATTCAGCCTTGGAAAAGGACTAGCAGAAATTCATTCGTTTCAAGCAGAGTTTATAGGAAATCCATCAGGTACTTTCCAAGTTCCACTAGAAGAATGTAAGTCTCACATATTAAAAGTCAGTAAAGAACTTGTAAATAGGTTTTATTCCAATAATGCGAGCATCCGTAACGCATTTCCTACTTTTGAACAACAACTTTCTTCCTTACCGGTACCAAAGGAAGCAACGCTCGTTTTAATTGATATGGACCCTACTCAGTTTTTATCAGATGGTACAACTATTACAGGTTTAGTAGATACAGAAGCCTATGCAGTTGCTCCCCGAGAACTTGATTTTATCAGCTTAGAATATGTATTTACAGAAAAGGAAACTCATGCTTTTAAACAAGGTTACGAAACCATTATGCCCATTCCTCGTCTTGCAGAATGTAGACATCCTTATCGATATTTGTACCGGTTATTATCTATTCAAGGCAGTGTGGAGTTAGAGAAGTGGCTAAATCATCCATCCTATTTTTAAATACGAATGTGAGGGATTATAAAATGAATATTGAACGAAAAAAATCTTTAACAGCAAACGAAATTCAGCACATGAAAGATTTAGCTCATATTTGCGGGCAACACGATCAAATTGATTACTCGTCAGATTTACATATAAACTTTTTAACTGCTCGTAATAAAGAAGAGATACATGATTTTTTACTCTATGACGATACTCAATTAATTGGTGCATTAAGTATGTATGACTTTGAAAGATCGACAAAACTGGAGCTAATAGGGTTTGTTCACCCAAACTATAGGAAACAACATATAGGTGCTACTCTTTTGCAAACCGCAATGAAAGAAGTACGAAAAAGAGAGGTAGATGAAGTACTTCTTATTATGAATGGGGATTCTGCTTCCGGGAAAGAATTTGCAAAGCATATGAAGTTACCTTATTTATATAGTGAATATAGTATGGAGTTCCAAGCAAAAGAAGTGCAAAAACCAACAAAGAATACTTTACAGCTCACTCTTGCATCTTCAGAATCACTTCTTGATCTTATTGACCTTTCCAGTCAAGCCTTTGGAGATTCAGTAGAAAATACCTCTATATGGTTACAAAAAATGATGAATTCACCTTCTCATCAAGTATATAGTGCTCTTATCGACGAAAAAGTGATAGGAACGATTACAGTTTCGAAGCAAGAGCAATCTACTATACTATCAGGATTTGCCGTTCATCCTTCCTATCAAGGTAAAGGATACGGAAAAGATATTCTTAGTTATATGGTACATACCCTTATTACAGAAGGAGCTTCAACAATTGAATTAGACGTTGCAACAAAAAACATCAATGCTTTACAACTATATACACAATGTGCTTTTGAAATGAAAGCGAAGCATGACTACTATAATGTAATGAATTTTGAGGTGAATGCATGTGTCTAAAAAACTAATATATTCTGATTATGATATTTTCGCATCCATTTATAATAAACATTGGGGGCATTACGCTGAACACTCCTATCTACTTTTGGAAAAACTCATTTTACAATATGCACCACCAC
Organism: Bacillus cereus group sp. BfR-BA-01381; assembly: GCF_022663555.1. NCBI lineage: Bacteria > Bacillati > Bacillota > Bacilli > Caryophanales > Bacillaceae > Bacillus > Bacillus cereus group sp. BfR-BA-01381. Next base: position 40,877 of record NZ_JAKUFR010000016.1, on the reverse strand, counting down.
ACTCTCATATTTTAGATCTTTGCTGCGGGACTGGTCACCTTACTAAGAAATTAATTGATAATACTTTTGTAGTAACTGGTATAGATGGTTCTGCCCAAATGATTGAATACGCACGTCAAAACGCGCCAAACGCAACCTTTATCGTCGATGATGCTCGCTATTTCAACATAAATGAGCAATTTCAATATGTTATCTCTACTGGCGATAGCTTAAACCATATTTTGAAATTAGATGAATTAAAACGTGTTTTTCGCAATGTTTATTCCGTATTACATAGCGAAGGTACATTCGTATTTGATATGAATATGGAAAAAGGGTTTCTTGAAAATTGGATTGCTTCGTTTCATATTTCAGCGGATGAATATGTTTGTACGATTGATTCTACATATGATGATGAAAATAAAAAAGCTATCATGAACTTTATACTATTTCAACATGACATAGATAATAATTGGGCAAGAAGTGATTTTTCTTTTGAAGAGGCTTGTTATTCAAATGAAGAAATAATTTCTTCACTGGAATCCGTAGGTTTTAAAAACATTCAACTACACGGTACAAATAGAACATTTTTCATTTGTCAAAAATAAAAAAAACTGAATCATATCGATTCAGTTTTTTCTTAGTATATTTACAATAGCAGTCGTTTCATTATTTTCTTTATAAACTCGCGGGATTCTTCTGTCTAACATACATGTAACTTCATAGTTAATTGTACCTAACATATCTGCTACTTCTTCTACCGCAATTTCTTCTTCACCTTGTTTACCGTAGAATACTACTTCGTCTCCCACTTGTACTGGCATTGCTTTTGAAACGTCTAACATAAGCTGATCCATACAAACACGTCCAATAACAGGTACTCGAACTCCATTTATTAATGCATGCCCTTTATTAGATAACTGACGGTTATAGCCATCAGCATAACCAATCGGTACAGTTGCAATCCATTCTTCACCAGTCGTTACATACGTATTCCCATAACTTACACCGCGATTTTTCTTCGCATGCTTAATATGGGCTACTTTTGATTTTAACGACAACGCAGGCTGTAAAGAAACAACTGAATGATCTACCTCTTTTGAAGGATACATTCCATAAATCCCAATACCTACACGAACCATATTTTGAAATGTATTGCTAAGTTCCATTGAACCTGCACTATTTGAACTATGAATATATGGAATATGAATTCCTAATTCTTTTGCTGCATTGACAGCTTTCTCAAATAAACTTGTTTGCATATTCGTATATGATTTATCAATTTCATCTGCCGTAGAGTAATGTGTAAACATTCCTACTACCTCTACATACTCCATACGGTTTAATTCTTCTAAAAATGGTTTAACCTCTTCTTCTTGTAAACCGATACGACTCATTCCTGTATCAATTTTCACCTGAATTTGCGCTTTCTTTTGAAGACGTTTTGCGATTTCATTTATACCTTGTAAATCTTCACTTCTATAAACAGTCATCATAACGTCATATTGAATTGCCTCTTCCGCAGCTGCTACTGATGTATAACCTAAAATTAAAATCGGCACGTTAATTCCTGCTTCTCTTAACTCTATCGCTTCATCTACAAATGCAACTGCAAGCTGATTTATTCCTGCTTCAATAGCAGCTTTCGCAACTTCAACTGCCCCGTGGCCATACCCATTTGCTTTTACAGCAGCCATCATTGCAATATTTTCATCATTCACTCGTTTTTTAAATTCTTTTACATTATGTTTTACTGCATTTAAGTCAACCTCAACAATTGTATCTCTTCCATATTTCAAACTCATTGGTCTAACTCCTAACTCAATAATTGCATTCCATTCTATTTCACGTTTCATATGACCTTTTACAATATAATACTTTTCAATATGCTAGTCAAACTACTAGAATTTTCGGAATTTTGAGTATGATATAATACCCTCAAGAAACTATTATATACGGAGAAGAGGAGAATTACAATGTTTGTACAATCTGCATTGCATCAACTTAAAGTTGCTGTTGATACTTCTATTCAAATGCTTAACCAATATAATGATGTCGATTTAAAAATACAACCCATTCACGCAAAACGATCTGTATTTGAAATGTGTGCACATCTTTCTCTTATTTGCCATGCAGATCTACTCATTTTAAATGGTTTTACGGAAAAACAAATGTACACTTTCTATAAAGAACAAACACCCGAAACAATTACGCAAATACAACAAACGATGATACAGGGATACGATTTACTTTCTAAAACTTTTTTATCCTACTCCAATGAACAATTAGCGGAAATAAAGACTGCTTATTGGGGGATTTCTTATTCACGCTTTGAATGGTTGCTTGAAATTGTTGCACACTTTTATCATCATCGTGGGCAAGTTCATATTTTACTATGTGAGCATATAAAAGATCCTAACATACCTTTATTTCAATAAAGGTATGTTAGACGACATGAAACTTCTCTAAAGCAAATAAAATACCACCTTCACTCGCCTTCTTTGTAACAAAATCAGCTCTTGTTTTTAACTCTTCTCCAGCATTCCCCATCGCAATACCTAATTCTACATACTGCAACATCTCAATATCATTTCTACCGTCACCAAAAGCAACCGCTTCTGATTTACAAATATTTAAATGATCTAATACTTTTTGAATTGCGGTGAGCTTCGATACTTTACTATCTTCCAATACATTTATTACGTAATTATGAAAACGCTCAAACGTAAGCATAGGATATCTTTCAAGAAATTTTTGAGCTTCTATTTCATCTGAATACAGACATAAGCAATAGATTTCTTCTGACAAATCCCTGCTTTTTTCAGGATACTTCTCTAAATTCAACGTCTCGCTAAGCGCTTGCATTACACGCTCATTATCCGAGGCTATTCCGTTCATTGCAAAATCCTCGGTAAAATAAGAAATACCGTGACCATGTAATTCAGCAAATCTCGAGATACCATGAACGATTTCACGTGAAAGTACTGATTTATGTATAACTTTTTCACCACATTTTATATGGGCACCATTTGCAGAAATAAACGTATTTATGCCTAGTTCCATAAATTGCGAACATAAGCTATATGGTCTCCCTGTCGTAACAACTACATGAATCCCTTTATCTATTAACCTTTGTATCGCTTCTTTTGTACTTTCGTGCATACTTCTATCAACCTCACTTAAAAGCGTACCGTCAACATCGAAAAATACAACTTTGTACATAATTCTCTACATCCCGTCCAAATGATTCGTATCATTAATGAAATGTACCGTTTTTTGTTCACCGTCAATTTCAATTAAGCTTATTCCCGTATCTCCCATTTTAAAATAATAGTCCATTGAAATTGGCATTTTGAAGAACGCACGTAATAGACTATTTATTACACCACCGTGTGCAACAATTGCTATCCGTTCATAAGTATTCTCTGTTACGATTTTAGAAAAGATTCCTTCTATTCTCATTCTAAATTCAATAAATGACTCCCCGTTTTCAAAACGATCATGAAGAAACTTTGGCTCTGGATATTTCTTTGCTTCTTCAAATGATAAGCCTGCTTGCACTCCATTATTGAACTCCATTAATTCCTCTTCTAATTGAATTGGACATCCAATTCCTTCAGCTAACGTTTCACCTGTTTCACGAGCACGTTTTAATGTACTTGCCCAAATGAAATCTGGCGGAAAATCTGCTTTCACTTTCTGTACAAGCCTTTGCACTTGCTGTCTTCCCTTTTCTGTTAATTCAAAGTCAGCTCGTCCTTCATGTACCTGTAAAATGTCCGCTTCGGATTCTCCGTGACGTATTAGTAGTATTTGCATGTATATTCCCCCTTATCTCCTTAAAACCAAGACTAAATTTTAACATATTATTTAAAAAATTCAAAACAATAAAAGCAATCCTCATTCATATAAGAATGAAAATTGCTTTTATTACTAACTAATTTTCTTTTAAACTTTCTTTAGACCTTCCGCCTACTCCCCAATGAGAACTTGGGATTTCATTCACTAAAACACGAACCCGTCCAACATCTACATCTAAGTTTTTCGCAACTACCTCTGTAACATCAAATATTAGATTTTGAATTTGCTCCTGCTTTCTACCTTCTATTATTTGAATTTGTATAATGGGCATTTTTATCTCTCGCTTTACTATTTATTCACAAAACATTGCTACACTTCCCAAATCATCAAATTGTGCAATGATAGAATCTCCGGCTTTAAATGCAATCGCTTCAGATAATGCTCCACTTAATACAATATCACCTTTTTTAAATCCTTCATTTTGTAAACCAAGTTTATTTACCGCCCAAGCAATTGCCTCTGCTGGATGTCCCAGTACAGCTGCTCCTGTCCCAGTCGTAGCAATCTTACCGTTCTTTGACATAACCATTCCTACATTTGCTAAATCTATATTCTTAACATCAATCCATTTACTTCCTAACAAAAATTTTGAAGAGGAACAATTATCTGCTATTACATCAGGTAATGTAAATTTAAAATTTAAATATCTACTATCAATCACCTCTAAAGCTGGCGCAACATATTTTGTTGCCTTTAATACATCGTCAGCTGTCACATTCGTTCCCTGTAAATCCTCACCTATTAAAAAAGCAATCTCTGGCTCTATTTTCGGATGAATCAGCGTTTCATATTGTAATGGCTCCCATTCGAATGCAAGCATATCGTGCAACAAGTATCCGTAAATCGCTTCATCAATCCCCATCATTTGTTGTTTTGCCTTACTCGTTAATCCAAGTTTCACACCAACTCTTTTAGAACCTTCGCTCATTTTTTGTTCAATTAAACGTTTTTGCAATTTATAAGCATCCTCTACTGTTAAATCAGGATGCTTATCCGTTACTTTTACTACTTCTTTTCTTTCCTTTTCAGCTTGAAGTAAATAGTCAATAATTTCTATATCTGCCCCTTTCACTAAAGCCATATGTTACACCTCCATTTTTATCTTTGCTAATTCTGCAGCTACATCTAAAATCATATCCTCTTGTCCTCCAACTACTTTTCTTTTCCCCAGTTCTATTAAAATATCACGTGCGTCTACATTAAAGCGTTGTGCCGCCCTTTCAGCATGTAATAGAAAGCTAGAGTATACCCCTGCATATCCCATTACTAGACTGCCTTTTTGAATTTCTTGTGGTACTGGTAATAACGGGGCAACAATCTCCTCTGCGACGTCCATCATCTTATATAAATCTATATCTAGCTTATATCCCATACGATCCAAAACAGCAAGCAATACTTCTGTTTGAGTATTTCCAGCTCCTGCCCCAAGACATCGTACACTTCCATCAATACGTGTCGCGCCCTCCTCAATTGCAGTAATTGTATTTGCTACTGCAACCGAAAGATTATTATGACCATGAAAACCAATTTCAATATTTAAAGATTGACGCAAAGCACGAATACGTTCACGTACTTCATGAGGCAATAAAGCTCCTGCAGAATCTGTTACATAAACTGCTTCTGCACCATAACTTTCCATAAGCTTTGCTTGCTCTACTAACTTTTCAACCGATGCAGAATGTGCCATCATTAAAAAACCGCACACTTCTATACCTAACTCACGTGCAAATTGAATATGTTGAGCGGAAACATCCGCTTCTGTTACATGTGTTGCTACACGAACAAGTTTCGCACCGATATTTGCAGCTTGCTCTAATTCATGAATCGTTCCAATACCAGGAATTAACAAGACAGCTACTTTAGCTTGCTTACACTCATCTACCGCGGCTTCAATGAGCTTCATTTCATTAACTAATGACTTCCCATATTGTAAAGTAGAGCCACCTAAACCATCTCCATGACTCACTTCGATATAATGCATACCTGCCTCATCTAATGTCCTTGTTACAGATCGAACTTGCTCTTCTGTAAATTGATGTTTCATTACATGACTTCCATCACGTAAACAAACTTCCGTTATTCTCACTGGTCTTTCACTATTTCGCCTCATTCATTACACCTCTTTTCTTCTCTGAAATGATTTGCGTTGCAAATTCTTCACCTACTTTTAATGCTGCAGCTGTCATAATATCTAAATTACCGGCATAAGGAGGAAAATAATCTCCAGCTCCTTCAACTTCTAAAAATACAGTTACACGATTCCCATCAAACATTGGCTCTTGTTTCAAAGAGTAACCAGGAACATACGTCCTAACTCGTTCAACCATCTTATGAATTGCTTCATAGATAGAAACCTCATCCATATCCTTAACTTCACAATAAATCGTATCTCTCATTAATATAGGTGGCTCTGCAGGGTTTAATATAATTATCGCCTTCCCCTTATCAGCCCCACCAACTTCTTCAATTCCACGCTTTGTCGTAATTGTAAATTCATCAATATTTGTCCTTGTACCTGGACCTGCACTTAAACTGGAAATTGTAGCAACGATTTCTGCATATGTAACATTCGCCACCTCATTAATAGCATGAACAATCGGGATTGTTGCTTGTCCCCCGCACGTAATCATATTAACGTTTTTCTTATCTAAAAAATTATTATTTCGAATAGCAGGACAAACAAATGGCCCATATGCAGCCGGTGTTAAGTCAATTACTATTTTTTCAAGCTCTTCTAACGTTTTCGCATGATAACTATGTGCTTTAGCTGAAGTTGCATCAAATACAATATCAGCTAAACTGGGATTATCAATAATCGCCTGTATTCCATTATCAAAAACCTCATATCCGGCTTCTTTCGCTCTCTTTAAACCATCCGATTCGGATTCTATTCCAATCATGGCATTTAGCTCTATAACTTTACTATTTTTTAATTTATACATTAAATCCGTACCAATATTACCTGATCCAATTATAGCCGCCTTTACTTTCTTCACGTCTATCCCCCCTTTTCTCAACACTTTAACCTATATGAATGTAACAGAAACCGATCCGAGTGATCCGAAGTCAGCTTGAATACTGTCTTTACTATTCACTGAGACTGCACCAGATAACGCACCTGGTAAAATTAACTCACCTGCTTTTAATCCAATATTAAATTCATGTAGTTTATTAGCTAACCAGGCAATAGCTTGTGCAGGATGCCCTAATGCGGCCGCCCCAGCACCTGTTGCAATTAAACTATTATTTTTATACAGTGTCATCCCAGTTGTACGTAAATCTACTTTATTTATGCTAGATAATGTATTACCAATTACAACCTTTGCTGACGAGCCATTATCCGCTACTGTATCAACCAATTTGATTTTCCAATCAGCAATACGGCTATCAATTATTTCAAGTGTAGGTACAACATACTTTGTTGCCATCAGTACATCAATGTATGTAATATTAGGCCCTTTTAAATCTCTCTCTAAAACAAATCCTATTTCTGCTTCTACTTTCGGAGATAGAAAAGAACTTATTGCGATTGTACTTCCATTTTCTATTTTCATGTCATCTAACAAATGTCCATAATCTGGTTCATTTACCCCAAGCATCTCCTGCATCGCAACACTCGTAAGTCCAACTTTCTTTCCGATTACACAATGCCCATTCTCCAACTTTCTTTCTACTACTTCAAGCTGAATATTATAAGCATCCTCAACTGATAAATCAGCATATCTCTCAGTAAAAGGAGGTATCCCTATACGTGAATCTTCAGCCTGTAATAGTTCATCAGCTAACTCTTTCATTAACAATTGCTCTCACCTCATTTTTTAATTTATATATCCTCAATTCTTTACATTGTAGACTAGCCCCCATCCATCTACTTATTTTTATAAACACCAGATGGGAGCTCTTTGTATGTTAAGTTAAAATATTATCCTTATAATTTCATCGTTACCGTCTTAGCTTCTGTATAAAATTCGAAACTATGACGCCCACCTTCTCTACCAATACCACTTGCCTTTGAACCTCCAAATGGAGTACGTAAATCTCGGACATACCAACAATTAATCCATAGTAAGCCTGAATCAATTTGCGAAACCACTCGTTGTGCTCGTCTAAGATCATTTGTCCAAACAACTCCAGCTAGTCCATAAATGGAATCATTCGCAATACGAATTGCATCCTCCTCCGTTTTAAATGGAATAACAACTAAAACTGGACCAAATATCTCTTCCTGTGCTACACGCATACTGTTATCAACATCATATAGAATAGTAGGTTCATAAAAGTTTCCTTCCACTAGACTCTCTACTCTTTTTCCACCATAGGCTAATTTTGCCCCTTCTGAAATTCCTATTTCTACATAACGATCAACTGTTTCTAAATGAGATTTTGATACAAGCGCTCCCATATCTGTCTCTTCAGAAAGAGGATCTCCAACTTTTATTCTTTTTACAGCCTCTACAAATTTCTCTAAAAACTGTTCATATACACTTTCTTGCACTAGTAATCTTGAACCAGCTAAACAAATTTCTCCTTGATTCCGATAAATAGCTTCAATTGAGCCTTGTACTGCTTCATCTAGATCTGCATCTTCAAATACGATATTCGCTGATTTACCTCCTAGTTCTAATGAAACAGGTATTAAGTTCTCTGATGCATTACGCATAATTGTCTTGCCTGTATTACTTTCTCCAACAAATGAAATTCTTCTAACAGCTGGATGTGTTGTCATTTTTGTCCCAACAGTATTTCCCGGACCTGTAATAATATTAAGTACACCTGGTGGTAGTCCTGCATCATTTGCAATTTTACCAAGCATAACTGCACTTAATGGAGTATAAGAGGCTGGTTTGACAACAACAGTATTACCAGAAGCAAGTGCCGCTGATGCTTTCCATGTCATTTGCATAAATGGCAAATTCCAAGGAATGATTAAACTTGTCACTCCCGCAGGAGCATACTTTGCATATGACATAAAATTATGTTTGTCATAGTGCTCGTGCACCATATATTTAGCCATTTCAGCAAAGAAGCGAAAATTATGAGCCGAACGTGGTATATCGAATCCTTTACTTTCTTTAATTGGCTTTCCCACATCCAGAGTTTCTATATAAGCTAGTTCATCCACTCTTTCCATAATCAAATCCGACATTTTGCATAAAATATTTGATCGCTCTTCCACAGGCATTTTACTCCAAATGCCGCTTTTAAATGTACGTTCTGCCACATCAATTGCTCTTTTGGTGTCCTCTTCATTTGCCTTTGCAATAGATGCAAGCTTTCTATTCGTTGCTGGATTGAACGTATCAAACGTTTCACCACATACAGAATCCACATACTGTCCATCAATAAACAATTTCGCATCTTTCACTTTCAGTTTGTCCGCTAATAATTCTTTGTTCACCTTCCTTACCTCCTACTCCTCAATTTCTAAAACCATCTCAATTTCAATTGTTGTATTATTAGGTAACTGAGCCATACCGACTGCTGAGCGAGCATGTTTCCCCTTTTCTCCAAATATATCTACTAATACATCCGATGCACCGTTCATTACTTTTGGCTGATTAATAAAGTCTTCCGTACTATTTACAAAACCAAGTATTTTTACAATTCGTTTTACCTTATTTAAATCACCTAATTCATTTCTCACAACACTTAACAAATTCAACATCGATTGCCTTGCCGCTTTATACCCTTCATCAATTGAAATATCTTTTCCTAATTTCCCGTGATACTCATCTACGCCTTGTCCAGCAGTAAATAATAAGTTACCTACTCTTACACAACTAACATAATTTCCAACTGCCGGGCGAATAGCTGGTAGTGTAATTCCTAACTCACTTAGTTTATCCTCAGGTGTTTGTACTCTCTGCATATGCTACACCTCGTTTTTTTATATCAATATTTAAAAATTCCGCAGCATTTCCCCCAAGCATTGCTGCTTTTTGTTCCTCTGATAAACTGGCTGTTTCATCAATCACTTTACCCGGATCAACTTCTCGCAATAAAAATGGATAATCTGAACCCATGAAAATCTTTTCATGCCCAAACCTTTCAATCATATATTTCAAATTAATAGGATCATAATTTAAAGAATCAAAATAAAATTTCTTTGCATAATAACTAGGAGGATGCGTAGTCAATCGTAAATGCGGCCATACTTTCCAGCCTTGATCTAACCTTGGCAAAATATATGGGAAAGAGCCGCCGCCATGCGCAAAACAAACCTTTAGCAGTGGAAACTTCTCCATTATTCCACTCCATACTAATGTAGCTGCCGCAAGTGCCGTTTCACTCGGCATCCCAACTGTATACATAAAATTATGATGTGGCATTCTATCACGTCCTAATGTTTCCCATGGATGAATAAAAATCGGAACTTGCCATTTTTCAGCCATTCGAAAAAATTCAATAAACGATGGGTCATCTAAATTTTTTCCATTTACGTTTGTACCAATTTCAATACCATGTAAATGTAATTCCGTTATACAACGTTCCATTTCACGAATCGCAGTTTCTCCATCTTGCATCGGAACCGTTCCTAATCCTACAAAACGATCTGGATATGCTAAAACTGTTTCTGCAATAAAATCATTTTGAATACGTGCCATACTTTCGGCTTCCTCTGGTTTTGCCCAATACGAAAATGTAACGGGGATTGGTGATAGAACTTGAATATCAACACCTTCACGATCCATATCTTCAATTCTTTTCTTAGGACACCATACTTGGTCTGTCACGTCTCGAAAATTTTTACCTCCAACCATAATACTTGCACCACATGTACAAGTCCGATTTAATATCGGCCAACGACCGCCACCAAACTTCTCTTCAAAATCTGGAAAAGTTTCAGGAATAATATGTGTATGAAAATCTATTCGCACTTCCATTCCTCCACTTCCTCTGGCATAATATGACCGCAGTTTTTACACGCTCGAATTTCTTTATTTGAATTAAAACTATGAATTGCTTCTTTTACTTGTTTTTCAATATCACTTAATTGGACGCGTACACGATGCATTTCATGATTACACTCATCACAGAACCAAACGAAATCCTCAAGTTCTCCTTGGCTACGTTTTCTTTCAATTACGAGCCCATATGTGTTAGCAACGCGATGTGGTGAATGCGGTACCATAGCTGGGAGCATAAATACATCCCCTTCTTTTACTGTGACGACTTCCCGCTTCCCTTCTTCTGTAATACATTCCACATAACATTCACCTTTAATTTGATAGAAAAATTCATCTGAAGGATCTACGTGGAAATCACGTCTTCTATTTGGACCACCTAATATCATGGCGATAAACTCTGAATCTTGCCAAATAACTTTGTTATTTACTGGTGGCTTCAATAACTCCTTATTCTCATCAATCCATTTTAGTAAATTAAAAGATTGCAATGTTTTAGACATATTATTTCCTCCTCATAATTCCTTTTTAGTTATATTGTTTTAAAAGACCAACCGAGCAAAGAGTTAGACTTTTGTAAATCTCCTTGATAAACATAATCTCTAATTCTCGTTGAAGATATTCGCTCACCTTCATCACAGCAAATATCTTTCACTATAGAAATATTGAAGTGCTCTCTTAGCAAATCTATATTGCCCTCCCGATTTTTTCCAAACTTAAAATCTTGGCCAACAAAAATTTCTACAGGGCTTAGTCTTTTTATATCTTGAATAAAACAACTCGCACTTTTTGTTATATAAGACTCATCAAACCGAATTACAATCACATGTTCAACACCAAGACTTTGAATACGTTTCACCTTCTCATCAATAGGTGTTAATACTTTCGCCCCTTGAAAGTATGAGCGTGGTGGTGGATCAAATGTATACACAACATTTGTTATCCTTAATACCTTTGCCTTCTCAACTGCATTTTTAATTACAGCTTGATGACCTTTATGCACACCATCAAATGCTCCAATTGAAACTATAGATTTCGTTAATTCAGGTATACACTGCTCATGTATATAAATGATACTCATCTCTTTTCTTCTAAAATTAAATTTCCAAATAACCAAATTCCTTGGAAATCAAATTTGCTGTATTCATCACACTTTGAATTATGATTTCACGATTACTTCCCTGCATATATGATATAGGTCCAACAATATTAAGCGCCGCAATAGTTCTCCCAGTATAAGATCGAATAGGAGCTGCAATTCCATATAGTCCATGCTCATTTTCGTTATCACTAATTGAATAACCTTGCTTACGAATTTTCTGTAACTCTGTTTGGAATTGTTTGACACATGTAATGGTATTGGGTGCTCGTCGTAAAAGCCCTTTTTCTGAAGTATATTCTAAGGGTGATGAATGAAATGAAAGCAGCACTTTCCCTGTGCTTGTACAATATGCAGGTTCTCTTGATCCAACATGTGTTGAAATTTGAACGGACTCCTTCGATGAAACTTTCAATATAAATACAACATCACCACGGTCAAACATACCGATATGCACAGTACCACTAAAATTTCTTACTAGCTCTTCAACAAGCGGAATCGCTCCACTATATATCTCTTGCTGAAACATGACTTGATTTCCCCACTCTAACAATTTCCAACCTAATCTATATTTTCTTTGCTCATCTTGTATGAGCATTCCTTCTTCACACAACGTACGAACAAGATGGTGAACCGTACTTGCATTCATATTTAGCTTTTCCGCTATTTCCGAATTACCTAGCACAGGCTCATCACTTGTGAAGCAATTTAGAATTTTGCAAATTTTACTGATAGAAGCGATCAAATCATATACCTCCCCTATTCCAGTTACAGTTCTCACGTTCTAGATATTGTTAAAAATATAAGAAGAATTACATCCTAACAGTAAAATTCTTTCTATCATCTATTGCTCCTTCCTTTTCCAAACAAAAATGTAAGCGCAAACATTTTTTTGTTTAACTTAAGGCCCCTTCAGATGAACTCGATTGCAACGCATTGTTCACAAGTGAAAAAGTTTGTTGTTTTTTGTACGCATTATAAAACATTCCCATTTTACGCACCGGATCTCCAGAATAATAACGCTCATATTGTAATAACCGTTGTCCAAAAGCCTCACCACATAAGTCCCATGCTAATTTAAACAAACGAACCCGTTCCTCAGAGGATACTCCTTCACGCCCGATATAATACTTTTGCATATCATCATGAATCTCGGGGTTCATAAAATCAGCACCTGTCGGTGACATTAATAATCCACCCGCACCTATAGTTTGAATAATCTCAATAGCCCGCGGATACATCTTAGGTAATAAACTGCGTATCGTATCAAGCGGTAACCTCGCAGGAATAACTTCTCCATATGAATTCGTTTCATACTCATATTCAGCTACTTGCAGGAGAGCACGTATCGTTTCGACATCTTGCATAAGCTCTGCTAACTGGTTTTGTACATTTAAAAAACCATCTACTCCAATCGAATCTGCTAATTTCATAGCTACTTCAGCTGCAAAAGATAGTTTTACTAACCCTCTTACCCCAGATTGATGTGCTGGTTGATGACCAATTCCGGTTTTAGGATACAATTGATTCCCAGCTTCCACACTTTGATAAATAAATACTTTATCCCACGGGATAAACACATTATGAAATACTAGTAATGCATCCATTTCCTCAAACCTTGATGCGAGTGGATGATCAAATAAAGATCGTTTTCCATCTTGCATTGGCTCACGACATAGAATTCTTAGACCTGGTGCGTCAATTGGAACTGCAAAAGAAATTGCATGACGTTCATCACCTGGCTTAAAACTTGGATAGGAATATATTATTACCTCATCCGTAATCGGCGCCAGTGTCGCTAACATTTTAGCACCACTAACATACATTCCTTCCGCTGTTTCACTTACTACCCCTAAATGCATTGTTTCATCTTCTTGTTGATGGGAGGCCTTACTCCGATCATTTTGCGGATTAATAATTGCGTGTGTTAAAAACAAATCATTATCCCTTATATGTTTATAATAATTTTTTATATTCGCTCCCCATTCTGGATTAAACTTCTCAAAAAACCACGAATTACTTGCCATTGAAGTAACCGTTACATTTAAAAAATCAGGTGTTCTACCCATTAAACCATAAGTAGCTTTTGCCCACACTTCAAATAATTCACGGCGTACTTTTAAATCCTCATAATTTTTCGGTACTAAAAATGCATTTGATACCCTTTCTCCTGTCTCTTCGCATATATGAGTAATCTTATCTTGATATTCTGGATTGTGCTGCATATCATACAAGTTCGCAATTTGTATAATTGGTTCACGAAAAACATCTTCATTTACTACATCCGTTACTTTTCTTCCTCCAATCCAAATTTCAGGATTTCTTTTTCTCAATCCTTCAATATACTGTTCCCCTGTTCTAATTGCCATTCTTTCCCCTCCAATTTCCAATAATAATATACTAAAAAGTTTAGAAACTTCATTAGATGACTGAATTTTCAATCATTATATCAATTCTATTTCTTACAGATTCTCCTTTATTTCATATTATGAAATCTTAAAAATTTTTTAGTGTATATGAGTAAGAAACGGTCCCCCGTCCCTTACTCATTTAATTTATAAATTAAAAAATGATAAAAAATAAAAAGAGAAATGGCATCCCATTTCTCTTTTTCACTCTTATTGTTCTTTTTCTGTATTATTTAAAGGCAGTTTCTTCGCTTGTTTTTCTTTAAAGATTTCTCCAATTGCCCCAAGAGTACCAAGTGTTTCAATTGCATTAGATGGAATAAAGACTTTATTTGCTGGTCCTTTCGCAACTTCAGCTAATGATTCAAATGATTTGTAAGCAAGTATACGTTCATCTAAATTCGCTTCACGAAGTAATTCAATTCGGTTTTGTTCTGCTTTTGCAATTTCCTCAATCGCTCTTGCTTCCCCTTGCGCTTCTAACTCTTTCGCTTCTTTAATACCTTCAGCTTCTCGAATACGTGCCTCTTTATCCCCTTCAGCCATTAATATTTTACTTTGCTTCTCCCCTTCAGCACGAAGAACTTTATCTTGTTTTGCAGCTTCAGCTTCTAAAATAATCGCACGTTTATTACGCTCTGCTTTCATTTGTTTTTCCATTGATGCTTGCACATCTTTCGGCGGATTAATATCGACAACTTCAACACGTTCAATACGAACGCCCCATTTTTCTGTTGCTTCATCAAGTGCTAAGCGAATTTCTGTTGAAATTTTTTCACGACCAGATAACGTTTCATCCAGTTCCATTTTACCAATGATTTGACGCATCGTTGCTGAAGTAATGTTACGTACACCGTATTCATAGTTCGAAATACCATATGTCGCAAGTTCCGGTTCAACGACTTGATAGAAAATAATTGTATCAATTTCCACTTGTACATTATCTTTCGTAATTACCTTTTGTGGTGGTACATTCGTTTGTTGAATACGCAAGTCGTGATATACGCGAACGCGATCCACAATCGGGATTAATAAATTTAATCCCGGCTGCATAACACGCTGAAACTTACCAAATCTTTCAACGACTCCAACTTTTTGCTGTGGAATAATTTTAATTGTTAATGCGATAAATGTAACAACAATTAGTGCAAAAATAATCGTTAACGTTAATACTATCATATTTATTCACTCTCCTTTTTTACTTGTAATATAGTACTATGCCTCTTTATAACAATAACTTTTTCTCCAGCATCAATTGGATCATCTGCAATAGCTGTCCAAGTATCTCCATCCACTTTCACAATACCGTTCGCTTCATTTGTAATCGCTTGCATAACAATCCCTTTTTTACCTGCAAGCATATCTACTGTATCAGTAAAACCTTTTGCTTCCCGAAAGTTTTTTGATATTCTTTTCGTAAAGAAAGTCAATGTTAAACTTACAATCGCACCAGCAACAACTTGTAGCAATAGTGCTTCAGGAACAAACAAAGCAATAAGACCTCCGACAACAGCTCCAATTCCAAGCCAAAGCATGTAAAATGTAATCGACAGCATTTCCGCAATAAATAAAATACCAGCTATTATAAACCAAATTACCCAAGCAGCCATATGCAACCCTCACTTTCTTTCTCATTTTCTATATGTATATGAAGAAAAGAATGGTTTATCCGCCCTTTCTCATACGTAGGCGCTTACTACGAGCTATTGTACATATTCACTGTTATAATGAGTATTATTAAAATACTATATTAATATATTCTTCATTATACATGAAATTCCCTTTCAAAAAGTGACAAAAAATTTAATTCTTTCAAAATTTATTTTTCACATTATAATTATTATAACTACTGTCATATTTTCCCCAGAAAGGGTGTGTGCTTATTGCAAAAACGTTCATTGACTTACTATTTAGGATCGAAAATATGCATTACTCTCGCTGACATCGTATACGTAATGATTATTACAACTCATATGTATATCACAACGAAATCAGCTACATTAACTGCTCTTTTTCCATTATTACAAGTCATAACTAATCTTATAGCAAATACATCTGCACCACTTGTAATGAATCGTTTTCCATCTTATTCATTACTGTTTACACTACAATGGATAAAAACTGCTCTATTATTTTTATTAATGATATTATTCCCGGTCCTTTCCACAAACATTGTAGTACTATTCATTTTCATTTTTTTCATTTCATTATGTAGTGGCTGGAGCGCTCCATTACTATACGGTATTCTTCCGCGACTTACACCGAAAGAAAAATTAGTAAAAGTAAATAGTATTTTTTCCTTTTCCACACAAATTGCACAAGCCGCTGCTTATTCATTTACAAGTGTTATTGTGCTTCTTATCGGTGCTTCTTCTACACTCATGATGAATAATATTTTGATGATTTTCGGATGTGTTGCACTACACTTCTCATTACGATCCCTACATACTGAACGAGTAATAGAGCCTTCTTCTTCAAAAGGTGCTACTTTATTGGAAGGTTGGAAACTCTTATTTCAAAACCCTTCTCTCCGTACTGTTACATGTATGGACTTAATTGAAACTTTTGCAGGGACGATATGGATCGGCGCTATTACGATGGCTTATGTAACAACTGTCCTTCATAAAGGAGAAGAATGGTGGGGATTTATTAATACAAGTTATTATGTTGGGACGTTAATTGGCGGTCTATTAGCATGGAAAATGAGTACATACATTCAAAACAATTTAATACGCTCTATGGCAATAGGCTCTCTTCTGTTTAGTATTCTTACATTTTTATATGGTATGACAAGTAGCGGCTTTATTGCGCTTTTTCTGTGCGTTCTAATGGGACCATGTTATCAAATTAGAGATATTTCTCAAACAACTGTTTTACAATCCAGCGTCGCTCCTTCTTTACTATCAAAAATGTATACAGCTCACGGCGCTCTCCTCTCAACAGCTTCTGGCCTTTCTATGCTGAGTGTTGGCATTATTACCGATTTGTACGGTGTTCGTACGATTTATATTCTCGCTTCAATCCTTATATTGTGCTCTGCTTGTTTATCATTTAACTTATTAAAATATGATAAGACAAAGCAAGAAAACATTTCACTTTAATAAACAAAATAAATAGGACAGGATTTC
Organism: Bacillus cereus group sp. BfR-BA-01381; assembly: GCF_022663555.1. NCBI lineage: Bacteria > Bacillati > Bacillota > Bacilli > Caryophanales > Bacillaceae > Bacillus > Bacillus cereus group sp. BfR-BA-01381. The sequence goes on along the minus strand of NZ_JAKUFR010000016.1, from coordinate 23,497 downwards.
CTGCCCTATTTATTTTATTTATGATAAGTTAGGAGATTTCCGATGCTTTGTCGCTTGTTCAAAAGCGTATGCGAGTTTAATTAAAGTCCCCTCAGAAAAAACAGTGCTTGCAAGCGTAATTCCAAATGGTCTCCCGTTATCCATATATCCCGCAGGTATTGCTATAGACGGATAACCTGCTTTGGCACATATAGTGGAGCCTATATAAGAAGGGAACAGAATCGCATCAAGATTATATTTTTCCAGTGCAAAATCAATGCCTTGTTCTTGTGAAAAATATATATCTTCTAATCTTGCATTTAAATATTGTGGATTTCTTAACGTATTAGGAAAATCTTTTCTTCTTTCTAACTTAGTTTGTCCATATCTCAGAGCTCTTTCTGCTATGTTTTCATTAAACTTCATTAACTCTGAAATAGAATGGACTGGTATAGTAGAAGGCAATTTCGAAAGATAGTTATCTAAACTATGCTTTAATTCATAGAGCGATACCCCCCAGCTCCATTCTCTATGAAAAGACGGAATATTAATATCCTCTACTACTGTCGCACCCTTACTACGTAATACTTCAATTGTTTCCTTAAACAAATTCTCATCATACTCACCAGATTCATAATAATCTTTTGGTGCGTTGTTATATACACCAATCTTTGTTCCATTTAAACCGTTAACATCCAAATACTTTGTATAATCATGTTCTGCTATCCCTTCACTTTTACGAGTAGCTACATCTTTCTCATCTACCCCTGTTAAACTCCCTAGCAAAATAGCGGCATCTGTTACTGTTCTAGCAAATGGCCCCGCTGTATCTTGCGAATACGTAAACGGAATAATGCCTCTACGACTAATTAAACCAACAGTCGGTTTAATACCGACTACAGAGTTTTGAACAGCTGGACTCAAAATAGAACCATCCGTTTCTGTTCCAACCGATATTACTGTAAAGTTAGCAGCAACTGCTATGGCAGATCCTGTACTTGAGCCCCCAACAAACATATCATCCTCACCCGTACCGTAAGGGTTTATTGTTTGCCCACCTCTTGCACTATATCCAGCCCACATTTCAAATGACATTGCATTTGCTAATTCTGTCATATTTGTTTTCCCTATTATCACTGCTCCTGCTTCTCGCAGCTTCGTAACGAGAAATGCATCTTCACTACTTATATGTTGTTCTAGCGCAATCGTACCTGCACTTGTATGCATAGAGTCATTCGTTTCAATATTATCCTTAAGTAAAACCGGTATACCATGTAATGGACCTCTTACACCTTTTGTTTTTCTTTCATGATCTAGCGCTTCTGCAATAAAGATAGCTTCCGGATTGATTTCTAAAATAGAATTGATTTTCGGTCCGCCTTGATCATACTTTGCGATTCTATGAAGGTAATACATAACTAATTCTTTTGAAGTTAATTGCCCAGCTGCCATTGCTTTTTGTATATCATGAATTGTTAATTCTTTTTGTAGTAGTGTATTGAACTGAATCTCCATCGTCATTCTCCTTCTATAAAGCCTTTTATTGATAACATGTATCTATTACTTGTTCATTTTCTCCGCTCCTCGCATATACAAATACAATCCAATTAAAAGAATTCAACTTACCACTGTAAAAACCTTTTATTTCCTGAAAAATAAAAAAAGTCTGAAACGAATTAACTTCCGCTTCAGACTCTTTTATTATTTTACATATACCTCATCTAACAAATGTAAAAACTCACCTTGTTTCCCCGCTAATTCAGGGCATTTTGTAATATCAATCCATTCATAGCAAAATACTAAGCCTTCATCTTCCTCACCGGCACTTACAATATGTTCCCAACGATCTTTTACATCTGTTAGTAATGTTACGTGGAAGAAATGGCGTTTTTCATATTCCTTTTTTTCTCTTACATGTATGATGTAATCAACTAGGAATTGTTCTATGCATAAATGACGTAACCCAGACTCTTCTTGTACTTCACGTAAAATCGCTGCTTCTAGCGTTTCCCCTTCGTCAACTGTTCCCCCTGGCACTTGTATACCAGCTTCAGGTATATCACGATGTTTAAAAACAAGCAGTTGCATAACTCCTTCTTTTTCTCTTGTCACATATGCGTGTACTTTTTTCTTATATAACACCGTCATAATCCTTCTCTCCCCTCAATTGTTCACTCCGCTACTTCTTCAAGTGTCAGTTGATTTTCATATAAATATGTAGCTTGTGGATTTCCCACATACCTCACGTGCCATGGTTCAAATCGATAGCCCGTAATCGATTCTTTCTCTTTTGTATATCGAATGACAAAACCAAATTTATGGGCATTTTCAGAAAGCCACTGCCCTTCTTTCGTTTCACCAAAAATTGTCTCTAACTGAAACTTAGCAGATTGTGATGTGATATCCATAGCTAGTCCTGTTTGATGTTCACTCGTTCCAGGAACTGCACTCGACATTGCTGTTTTTGCTTCTCCATCTTGTTTTTTATACATTGTATTTAACGCTTTTTGCCGATCAAAAGATCTAAATCCAGAGACTGCAAATAAGAAAACACGCTCCTTATCCGCTTGCTGAAACATTTCCTCAAGCGCACCGGCTGCTTCTTTCCTCATTTTTTTCTTTTCTTGATCACCTTCACTAGAGTAGCGCACTTTCGGAATAACTAAATCTGGCGGTCTATACCCGTCTGGTAAACGCCTACTTTTATTCACAAGCACAAGCATCGAATTCGGATTACTAATTACCGCAATATCCCCATCCATATTCGCAATCGTTTCTTTCGCTTTCGGAAATATGTTATTTACATTCACCTCGCGCGCTTGCTTATCCTTATACATTTTATAATTGATTCCCGCTACTCCAACTATGAGTATCGCCGCTACGATACCAAGTAGTATCCATCTTTTTTTCATATAACGACCTCTTATTTTAATAATTTGGCCATTTCATACTCATCGATGTTCTCTCCATCGATAATAAGAGCAGCTCTTTTGACACCTTCCTTCTCAAATCCAGCTTTTTTATATAGTGCCTGAGCTCTTGTATTGTGGGCCATTACCGTTAATTCTAAACGCCATACATCATGTAATCTTGCCCACTTCTCGACCTCTTTAAACAATTTAGTCCCAATACCTCGCCCACTATACTCTTGCAAAATCCCAATTACAATACTTGCTACATGTCTCTTTCTTTGAATATGATTTCCATTCACTAAAATAAACCCTACTATTCTCTCTTCTTCAACTGCTACCAATATTGTTGCATATTTATTTTCTACAAAGCGCTGAATCATTTGCTCTTGTTGCTCGGCTGTGAATTTCCTTTCTCCTGGTTCATATAACATAAATTTCGTTTCTTCATCTAGTTGCTTACTTAATTGCAAAAATGATGCTGCATCTTCTACTTTGATTTCCCTAATCACTTCAATCACCCTACCAATTTCATAATAAAAAACTTTCCTTGTAAAAAGATTTTCTCTACTTTCCCGAAAATCCCTTTGTAAATCTCCCAGTATAATTTGACAAATTTCGATATTACTATAACAACGACAAATTATGTCTATTCTGTGACATCTCATCACTACAAAAAAACGCAAGCATTACACTCACGTTTTTTCAGACTCTCGCATTCATTTCTGTTTCACTTTATCCATTCACTTTTTCTGCCTGCCAGAAATATTCACCAAACGCTTTAGCTAGCGCATCAATTGATCGATTTAGTTCTTCCTCTGTATTATCTACGCCACCAACTTCAATTAATATCGCTTGTCCTGACAAATCTTGATTGTAGACACCATTTCCTGTTTGGAATCCTTTTTGAATGACACCACGACTAACGCCTGGATATTTCTTACTAATCGTCTCATGTAAAGCCGTTGCTAATCGCAAGTTTTTTTCATAGTTTTTGTTACCTTTCCCTACTACAAACGCAAGCTTTGCATATGATTTATCACCGATTATTTTTGTCGTGACATTTTTCCGAGCACTATCACGATGTAAATCAAAGAAGTATTGTAATTCTTTATTGCCGGCCATTGCTTCTTGTACAATTTCCCGTGACATTTTATAAGAACTATTACTATTTAACCCTTTACTAATCAACTTTTGACCAACATCAGTCTTGTCGTTAGTTGCTCCGATTCCTTCATTTGCTAATTGTTCACGAAATCGGTCGCCGACTATTGAAATATTCGTTACGGAACTTGTGGCTTTATTCGGATTTGGATCATTTGTTAAATTCAATAATGGCAAATAAGATTCCCAGCTATGCGAATGATAAATAAATGCAACTTGTCGTTTTCCTGTCGTTTGAGCTGGTTGCTTTTTCTCTTTATTCGTATCCGGCTTTTGAGCCTGTCCACCTTCTCCAGTCCGTTCTTTTACTACTTCTTCAAGTGGAACGCTCGACTCTATAGGCAAGTTAGAATAATTTGTTCCTTCACCCGCAATAACAATTTCTGTATCGTACTTACCGAAACCAGGTAGCTCTTTGCCGACAAAACTGCGTACATCGTTAAAACGAATATTCGTAGCCATAGAAAAGAGAAACGAAGATATTGAAAAATCTTGATTTAAATTTCGATATTCCTGTGTAAAATAATGATTCTCTTTCCCAAGAACGTACATGTAACCATTCATTGATAACTCATTTAACCAATTATATAAATACGTTGACTTTGTCTCTTTCATAGAGGTTACCATCATACTAATAAGAAAAAAAGTCGCTAGTACTGTAGCAATAATAAATAATACTAACTTACGTACACTCGTGAATTTCACATAAAAAAAGCCTCGATTCATACTATCACCTCTCTATTTCAAGTTATGTACAAGCTCTAGAGAATAGACCGTCTAAATTCCGGCTATATTGTTAATGAGGTGAAATGAATTGAAACTACTAATAGGAACACTACCCATTGTACTATCATTTATCTTTTATTGGCTTGCTAAGCATCCTACCATCCGTGTTGCGTTACTTATTTCAGCATATCTAGCACTTTATGTACTCGGTACAATCATTTCTATTCATATATATGATGTTTTAATACAAGACTTAGTTTTTATGACAAGTATTCATGGGATTTTACTAAATCCATTTTTTCTTATATCAGGAGCGTATATAGGGATATACACTTTGTACCTACTTTTGTCCTACATTATTACAAATATAAAAAATGGAGTGTAATGAGATGCAACCACCGTTCATCTGTCATACATGCAAAAAAAGAATTACGCGAAAGAAAGATCTTATTACTACCACATGGTACTTCCGCTTTTATGTATTTCATAGTGATTGTTTTAAACGACAGCAAGTTTTTATCTCACGATTTATCCCTGTGAATACACTTATTAATTTCTTTCTTATTATATATGGGCTGATTGTTGGTAGCATTCTTATGACTGCAGAGCCATCTATCATTTGGCTTGTTTTCTTACTTCCAATTTTATATCGGTTTCTTTCCTATTATTATGTTGAACGTTTTTTCTCTAAATAAAAGTTAGACTTTCCTCTAGGAATACTTAAACATTCCCACTCATTTTCTTTTAACATTTTACCGATGTAAATCATTTGTCCAATATGCAAAGCATAATGAGAAATTTGTCTTTCAATTGCTTGCATGACAGTATGTGCTTCACCGCGAATATATACCGTCTGCAATAAATGTTCTGGCGTTAGCGCACTCATCGTTTTAAAAACATATTCCCAACCTTCATTCCATGCTGCGAGTACCTCTTTCTTAGAAGAATAACCCCCTTCAAATTCAGCATCTCGGTTACGATCTATTTTTTCACCGTCAGATGTTAAAAAATCCGTCCATCTAGAACGCATATTACCGTGCAGATGCTTAATTATAATTGCTATGCTATTTGTTGCTTCATGAGAAGACCATTCAATCTGCTCATATGATAATTGTGAAAGCACCCGTTCCCCTTGTTTCTTTGTTGCTTCAAAATTCGAAATGGCACACTGTACGTATTCGCGTCCAATATCCATGTTCCCCCGCCTTTACATTAACTAATTTTTGTTCCATTTGGTAATTCCATATTAGGCTGCAGTAATACAACATCACCCGCTTCAGGTACTCCTCCTAAAACAAGCACTTCTGATTTAAATCCAGCTACACGTTTTGGCGGGAAATTTACAACTGCAACGATTTGCTGACCGATTAAATCTTCTGAGGTATATCTCTTCGTAATTTGAGCACTTGACTGCTTCATTCCAAGCTCTCCAAAATCAATCTCTAGTTTAATCGCTGGAACTCTTGCTTCTTTAAATTCCTCTGCATGTGTTACAGTCCCAATCCGTAAATCCAAAGTTAAGAAATCTTCAAAATTAGCCATTTTATCACTCCTTCCATTTATTACTTAGACAAAATAAAAAAATCCCCTTTAAAAAAAGAAAGGCGCCTAAGCACCTTTCTTTTGTATTTCACTTGATTCATTTGATTTATAGAAGAAGAAACCGAGGATCCCGCCAATACATGATGGGATTAACCATCCTATTCCTTCATTATATAATGGTAACATTTGTAATACGTTAGAAATGGCTTCAATTTTAATCTTCGCACTTTCTAAACCGTTAAAGAAACTAATTAATAATGCACCTAAAATAGCTCCAATATAAATGGTATTACGCTTCCCAATCCATTTATGGAAGTAAGAAAGTACAATTAATACGATTGCAACTGGATAAATAATCATTAACACTGGTAAAGTAACTGCGATTAATTGTGTTAAACCTAGATTAGATACAATTAAACTAAATACACATACCATTGTTACAATCGTTTTATGCGAAAGTTTTGGGAATAAGTTTGTAAAGAAGCCAGCACAGGCTGATGTTAATCCAACAGAAGTTGTTAAACAAGCAAGTACAATAACAAGTCCTAATAAAATTTTACCACTTGTTCCATATAACTCATTTACAACATTCGTTAAAATAAGTCCACCATTCTCTGATACCCCAAGTGATGTACTTGTTGAACCAAGATAAGCAAGTGATAAATAGATTAACGTTAAACCAAGTACAGCGATAATACCTGATACTACTGTTATTTTTGCAATTTGATTACTCTCTTTTATTCCTTTAGAGCGGATAACTTGTACAACTACAATTCCAAATACAAGCGCACTAATTGCATCCATCGTTAAATACCCTTGAATAAATCCACCAAAGAAAGCATTTTCCTTGTATGCCTCTAGCGGTGCAGCTGGTTCTCCAATCGGATCAACAATTGCCTTTCCGACAATTACAGCAACAATTAATACTAACAATGGTGTAAGAAATTTCCCGAACCAATCCACTAATTTTGATGGATTTAAAGATAAATACCAAGTTATTCCGAAGAAAATTATAGTGAAAAGAAATAGCATGTACCATTCGGAAACTAATGCCTCTGATAAAAATGGCTTCATACCCATTTCAAATGAAACGGCTCCCGTACGCGGAATCGCGAAAAATGGTCCAATCGCTAAATAACTAATCAATGGGAAAACAAACGCAAATATAGGGTGAACTCTAGAAGATAGCGCTTTCAAGTCCCCCTCTACAAACGCGACAGCTGTTACAGCTAATAGGGGTAATCCGACTCCCGTTACAAGGAATCCAATTGTAGCAACCCAAACATTCTCTCCAGCTTGTTGCCCTAAAACTGGTGGAAAAATTAAATTTCCTGCTCCTAAAAATAGTGCAAATAACATTAAACCGATTGCTACCGTATCACCTGGCCTTAAACGTCCCTTCATGCTTTTCATTTGCATAGCAATTTTTCATTGTTTATCTCTAATTTCACAATATGCTATGCATCCTCCTCTCTGCTCAAGCTGATAAAATATGCCCCTTACAAAGCAGTGTCTTTCTCCATAATTTCTCCATTCCCCTTATTTTTACTCTAATTATTAATTTTTGATTTTTGATTTTTTTGAATTTTTAAATCATTAGAGTGGTATTGCGTGGAGTATAGTTGTCAGACCTCTTTGTTTTTATCACACATATAGTAACATATTTAGTTGAAAAATAAAAACATATTTTCAAATTGACTTTTTTGAAAATCAAAATTATCTACATTTTTTATTCTTTTGCACAAATATTGTTTCAGACTCACTTATTATCCTATCATTATTTTCAAATAATTTTATACACGTAACATAACAAAAGCCATCCAATAATAGACGGCTTTTGCAGATTATTCTATCGTTTCAACTTCACGTGGATTTTTCATCTCTTCCACATACACCACTCTAAATCCGTGATCTTCTAAATCTTTCAATAACGTCTCTAATTCACCATCGTTAAACTCTTCTCCTAATGTAAACATAATTCTACGAACTAATAAGGCATCATTATCAAAAGTCATTAAACTTTGGATACCTGTATATTTTTTTAATACTGTCGATAATTTTTGAATAGCCCCATTATAATCTTGTGTCCCAATCATGACAGAATATTTACTAGAATGAACGCCCCAGGCATCTTCTAATAGCTCAAAAACCTTTTTATGCGTTAAAATCCCAAGAAAGACTCCTTTTTCATCAACTACTGATAAATAAGGTAATTTTTTTATTGTAAAAAATACTTTAAAGAACGAAGAATCTTCTCTGACATATCCTTCTTTATCGTTTAATAATTGCAATACATTTTCTTCCAGAGAACCTTTATATTCTAAAATATCTACTTTATATATATTCCCTAAATATTTCTCTTTTTTTTCATCTAAAACTGGTACACAACGATAACCAGTTTTATTTAAATGCTCTAGTGCTTCCCCTATCGTAATTGAACTTGAGCAAAATAAAACTTCCCTTTTCGGCACATAATTCCCTTTAATCCTCATAAACAGCCTCCTTATGTTAAAATACTTTCTGTGCCATAACTATATTATATTTTCAGAAAAAAATAAATGATTTATTTTATTTTTCTGAAAATTATTCATTTTCTTGTCATAATTTATTCACGTTTCATTCAATTCTATCCACTACAATACTAAACTTCTTTAAGAAAAATATATTGTAACTTACTGCGAAAAAAGCTAAAATAAGAATAAGAATTTTCTGAATATTCAAAGAGTAGGTGATTACATGTCTTTATTGCGCTCACATATATATAAATTTATCGTTGGTGTTCTCATTATATTTATCATTAGTCCTATTCCAGCTTTATTCATTACACATAAATACTCATACATAACCGGCTTTATAAGCATTTTCCATAACTTCGCACAACTTTATTCGATGACAATTCCAAAGATTGATTGGATGCACGAATCTATCTTTTTCTCAGCAAATCAGATGGTACATACTGCTAATCAATCAACACCGTTATTCCCTTACATGTGGGAAATATATTTTTTATCGATTGTTCGTTTTACCTTTACTCTTGCGATCGGATTCTTCATCAGCTTAGGGATTGGCCATTTATTTTTTAAAGCACCTCAATCGGTTAAAAAGTTCGCTTCTTTATTAAGATGGATTCCTTATTCTTTATGTACTGTATTATTACAATGCGCAGTCTTATTACTACTCCTATACATCACAAAATTTATAAAGATTCCTTACTACTCATCTTTTATCATCGTTTGTAGTACTTCCATGATTATCGTTATGCAAGCAATAAAAAAATGGATTCCTTTCTTAAGTAATACAAATGAATATGAAATAAAACAATCCTCTTTCCTTGTAGATACATTGTTTTTTGCGCTTACCTCGAATCATAAATCTATTTTAGGTTCCATTATTCTTTCATTTGTTTTTATGGAATGCGTTTTTCACGCAAGTGGACTATTGCAATTTATCGTTCAATTCGGCGGAAATGCACCTATTATTGTTACAATTAGCTTATTGCTTTTGTATATCCCGTATTGCATACTCTCATTCCTTCAAACACTATGGACGACAAACCATTTTAAACAACAATCATACGCTTTAACGAGAAGTATTCCAAAACCTTAATTTGAAATAACCCTCTAGAATCTGAAAGTAGGGGGTTATTCCTTTTGTATAGCGGACAAAATAACAGCAAATTCAAAAACCATTGCAGAAACATACCAATATTTACCCTTTTTCTTTGACTATTCTTTTCATTTGGATTTATTATAAAAGTATAACATAATTGCAGGAGGTGACATCTTTATTCCAAACGACGGAATAGAGAATACACTTGGACATATTAAATATTTTTCTCATCTTTATACTTATCCTTATTTCCGGCTTTTTCGTTGCATCAGAATTCGCTGTTGTAAAAGTACGAAAAAGTCGAATTGATCAGCTTGCAAATGAAGGAAATAAACAAGCCTTAGCTGCAAGAAGTGTCATATCCAATTTAGACGTTTATTTATCAGCTTGTCAGCTCGGGATTACAATTACTTCTTTAGGGCTTGGTTGGCTTGGTGAACCGACTGTGGAACATTTACTACGACCACTCTTTGAAAAAATTAATATTACTGGAACAATGGCAAATACTTTATCCTTTATTATTGCTTTTAGTGTGATTACATTTTTCCATGTTGTATTAGGTGAATTAGTTCCAAAGTCTTTTGCAATTCAAAAAGCAGAAGCAATCACACTTAAGTTTGCACGACCACTTATTTTATTTGATAAAATTATGTACCCGTTCATTTGGTTACTTAATAGTACTGCTATCTTTTTCACAAAACTACTCGGTTTAGAACCTGCGAAAGAAAATGAACTTGCCCATTCTGAAGAGGAACTACGACTCATTTTAGGTGAAAGTTTCAAAAGCGGAGAAATAAATCAAACCGAATATAAATATGTAAATAATATTTTTGAATTTGACGACCGAGTTGCGAAAGAAATTATGGTCCCTCGTACAGAAATGATTTGCTTATCTACTGAAAATACGTTAGAAGAAAATATGGATATCGTCGCAACTGAAAAGTATACACGCTACCCTATCATCGAAAAAGATAAAGATGATATTATCGGTATGATCAATACGAAAGAAGTATTTCATGATCAAACAAAAGGCATTCATAAGCCACTTGAATCTTACATACATCCAGTACTAACTGTATTTGAAACTGTTCCAATTCGCAAAACGTTAGTTCATCTACAAAAAAATCGCGTTCAGATGGCAATCGTTATGGATGAATATGGTGGTACTGCTGGACTTTTAACAATGGAAGATATTCTTGAAGAAATCATTGGGGAAATTCAAGATGAGTTTGATGCGGATGAATCACCTATGATTGAAAAGCGTACGCCTAAACTTACTGTTTTAGATGGAAAAGTACTTATTTCTGAAGTAAATGATATGTTTGGCTTACATATTGATGAGAGCGACTTAGATACAATCGGAGGCTGGCTATTATCGCAAGCCGTTGACGTAAATATTGAAGCTGGCTACTCCATCGAATATGCCGGTTTTCAATTTAAGGCATTAGAACTTGATGGACATCAAGTCAAAAAAATTGCTGTACATAAATTAGATATAAAAAAGGAGCTATAAAGTGACAGTATTATTAACAATCTGTATCATTGCCTGTTTCATTGTTTCATTTCTCGCCTTTATTTATCCTATCATTCCAGGCATCCTCGCTGTCTGGGCTGGATATTTCATTTACCATTTCGGTATAAATGGCGGAGAACTAACAACTTCCTTTTGGATTATTCAAGTCATTTTCACACTATTCATTTTCGTTGCTGATTTTATTGCAAATGGATATTTCTTAAAAAAATACGGAAGTTCTAAATGGGGAGAACGTGTCGGTATGATTTCTATCATCGTCGGATCTTTCTTTTTCCCACCATTCGGTTTAATTATCATACCGTTCTTATCGGTATTTATTACAGAACTCATGCATAAAAAAGCGCCAAAAGACGCCTTTCTAGTAGGAGTTGCTACTGTAGTTGGTTTTTTAAGCAGTACAGTAGCGAAAGCCATTCTCCAAATCATTATGATTATTATATTTGTATGTTATATCGTCTTTTAACCATCCCAATTTCGGGATGGTTTTTTAATAGGAAATCCCTACTCGGCTATTCTCATATTTGTTTTTACTACATAGATTCCACGTAAATTGCGCTGTATCACCAACTGTTATTTTTGCTCCTCCTTCTGGTAATACATCTTTTTCAGTTCGATATATACCTGTCACATCACCGTCAATTAAATGCGTCGGACAAACGACCGTCCAGCATAAATTACTACTACTAAGTATCTTATATGCAGCTAAATGATCTTCTGCTGCTGTTGTCGACTTTCTCTTTGATTCCGTTGATTGAAAACGATATAAATTTAGATTTGTTCTTGCTTGTAAAATACCGGCTGTTCCTATTGTAATGATTTTACGAACTCCTTCTTCTTCCATTTTCTTTATAATTTGTGGCATACTCTTCGCTAACGTCCCATTTTGATCCGTTCCAAGTGCACTAATTACTATATCGCTTCCTTCTATCGCTTTCTTTATATCATTTTCATTTAATACATTACCTTCTATAACTCGTAATCTTTCATGATTTATTTCTACTCTACTTGAATCACGCGCTAATGCATTCACTTCTGCTGAATCTTTTAATGCTAATTTAATTATGTTTGAACCTACTCGCCCTGTTGCTCCCAATATACATACTTTCATTTGTTTTCCCCCTCTTTCATTTGTTTTCCCCCTCTTTCATTCTTTCTCTATTTTTCAATAATCTCAATCAATTTACAACAAAAAAGCTTCCTCACATAAAAGAGGAAGCTCTATTATTACATTATTTCTTTTCTTTAGAATCCGTAGACTTCTCAGTTCCACTTGTTTCTTTATCCTTTTTATCCTCTTGTTGTGTTGTTGTATCGTCTTCTTTCTTCTTGTCCTCACCTTTACTACAACCTACCATTAATAAAGAACTTGCAAGTGCCATAGCAGTTAATGATTTAACCCATTTGTTCATTTGCGTTTCCTCCTTTTGATAGAATATGTACAATCCCATATTACTCTCTATTTTTAAAGGAAAGATTGAAAAATAGTAAATAAACGGTAAATATTTGTAAATTTTCTGATAATAGATATGTACATATAGTCATTTTTTCTCCACAAAAAGTAAAAAACTAAGGCGCCTATCTTTCCGCCTTAGTTTCTTATGCAAACTTCTCCTTTTCATATACATGTTTAATCTTATACTCTTTCTTCACGACATATTGCCATACACTATAGGCATAACGATTCATTTTCAGGAAGCAGTTTTCTAAAAACGAGCGAAATTCTGGATTTGCAACTTCAACTGCCACTTGAGCAAACTTTAACGCTAACCGTTTCAAATGCGAAATATAACAAGTTGCAATATAAATATCACCTGTATATTTACTATCAGTTTCCTTTTCCATTTCATGAAAATGAAATGAAATTGGTTCACAAGTTATATGCTGTACGTTCTCTCCTTCTTGAAAATTCACTTGTTCATTATATGCTTGCAACATATATGGTAAATGATGCTGTAATAGCTCCTTTAATTCTTCGTCTCTTACCTGTCCTGTATACTCCCCAACCTTATATATAAGCATATAACTATACCTCATCAATTCTTTCATACAATCCATGAAAGTGCCTCCCTACTTTTTGTCTATATGCTATAAATATGATGCTATAACATTTGCTATTCTTGCTAAAAACCAATCCCATTTACTAATTTTCTCAAAATCTTCTTCCGAAAATCTTTTTGATTTATGGAAGTCTTCTTTTAGTCGATCCCATAGGTCAGCAACAACTGTTTTATCATATACAACACAATTAGATTCACAATTTAAATAAAAACTTCTATTATCAAAATTCGCTGTACCTATATCAACAATTTCTCCATCAATGATTGTTACTTTCCCGTGAAAAAAACCATTCCGATATTGATAAATCTCCGCTCCAGCATGGTTCATCTCTCTCAAATACGGGTAGGCAGCTTGTTTTAACAATACTGCATCACTTTTAAATGGTACGAGAATTTTCACATTGACACCGCGGTTTAATGCACCTTTTAACTCTTTCATCATTTCTTTACTTGGTACAAAATATGGTGTAGCAATAATTAAAGACTTTTTAGCCTGCTTTAAAAGCTCTCCATATTTTTCCCATAACCCTTTTCCATCTGAAAATAAATATTGATATTTTACATTCCCAATTGCAGGTAGACTTTCATGTACAGGCATTTTTTCTCCTGTATCTTCTTTCCAGTCAGCAGCAAATTGTCTTTCCATATCCGTGGCACCATTCCCAATGACTCGCACATGATAATCACGCCACGGGCCAAATTTCGGATCTTGTCCAAGGTATTCCTTTCCGATGTTAAAGCCGCCGATATATGACACTTTTCCGTCTATCGTAACAATTCGTCTATGGTTTCGCTGATGCAACGAATAGAATAAATGTTTCAATTTAGGTTTTTTACTAAACGTAAACTGGACACCGTTGCTTTGTAGTTGACGAATTGTCTTTTTCTTCAGCTTATATCCACCTATTCGATCGACTGACAATTTCACTTCTACTCCGCTAGATGCTTTTTTCTCAAGCAACTGCAAAAACTCTTTGCTTATTTCATCTTTACCTACAATATAAAAATGGATATATATGTACTTCTCCGCCTTACGTATATCCTCAAATACTTTCGTATATAACTCTTCACCGTTCGTATACAGTTGAAATTCACCTAATCGAACTTGTCCTACTTCATATTCACTAGCCATTTTTTTCCCCATTTCCACATCGATGTTCATCCAAATGAATACACCTATTACACAAAGGATTACAACGAAAAAGTGTTTCATGGATATTTTCCTTTCTCCACTTACTGTTATTTCTATATCTTCCCTTTTTTTATACAATATCATTCAAGAAAATATGTCATTGCATGATATATGTCCATATCAAACGATAGCTCATTTGCATATTGTATGTTGTATCTTAAAATAAAAGGAGGAAATAACAATGGGCTTCGCACATGGTAATGGATTCGCGCTATTAGTCGTATTATTTATCCTCTTAATCATCGTCGGTGCTGCTTGCTTCTGCTAAGTAGTTACAGTCATATGATATGTGGATGAAAAAACTATAAAAGCGGACACCTATTGTTAGGTGTCCGCTTTTCATATGAAAAACATTTCAGTCCGTTATAATACCTTTAACGACTTAATATTCAACTCAAAAAGTTAATAATGTGGCTACTTTCTTACTCTCCGCCTTACGTATATGACGTTGTTCTGCACGCAACACAGCAATGCGATGTAATTCTTTCTCTTCTTCTGTTTCAGGAATTACTCGAGGAACTGGAACTGGATTATTATCCTTACTAAGTGCAACGAAAGTAACAAATGATGTTGCTGCGATACGTTTCTCACCTGAAATTAAATCTTCTGCTACTACCTTCACAAATACTTCCATAGAAGTTCTACCCGTCCAAATTACAAAAGATTCATAACTAACACAATCTGAAGAGCGAACAGGATGTAAGAAATCTACCCAATCCATAGATGCTGTGACACATTCTTTCCTTGCATGCCTCGTTGCTGAAATGGAAGCAACCATATCCATCTCGGCTAATATCTTTCCACCAAATAGCGTATTATGATCGTTTAAATCTGTTGGAAATACGCGGCTCGTTTTAAACACTCTAGACTCATTAGCTGTTTTTCCTTTTACTTCAGTCATTGTATCACCTCTTTGATTATTTAATCCGCTATTTGCAGACATTAAGACTCCCACCACAAAATTTGATTAGAGCAAAGAAGTTCGGCACAAGTTCCCTTCCCTATTAACACTAGAACAATATGAGCTTATTACTACTACCTGTTTAATATTAACAACATTCAGAACCTTTAGTCCATAAAAAAGAACCGATGTTATCAATCGGCTCCTCTAAATACATATTGCTCTTTCGGTTGTTCAACTTTATTCCATTTCGTTACTTCTAAAACAGGAATGTTCGCATGGAATGGCTGATAAAATTCCGTTGATATTTCTCCTTCAACTTGAATCCAATCATCATTGTTCCATTCTACTCCTTCTGGCTTTTTCACTAACATACCATATACACCAGAATCTGCTACACAATGTATAATACCGAAACGGAATAAGAAATACTGTTCTTTTTTAGAAGAATCATCTTTGAAAACAAACCCTTTAAAAGATAACTTTTTCCCAGTAAACTCGCCAGGGTAATTATAAATTGTTTCCATACCTTTTAGGAAGTTCTCATCATTTAAAGTAACACTATCTTTCGTTACAAACTCTTTCTTTCCTTTTTCCATTACACCACGGTATCCTTCTTTTCCGTAATATATACTCGTGTCAGGCCTTAAGAATTGCCTTCTCATAAATGGATCTGTACTTTCCGCTTGCGCAACAGGAAAATGAAATCCTTTCGCCTTAACAATATCTGAATCTAACGTTGCAATCGGGAAAAACAATCCTGAGACAATTGGAAAACAAAACAATGTGTATGAAAATACTTTTTTCCACCATGTGTTCTCATCTCTTGAATGGTCATGTCCGCAATGGCTATGATCACAACTACAATCCTGTTTTCCTTGTTCTTTCTGATGTTCTTTTTGGAAAACGATTATAATTTGAACAACAGTTAAAAAACCTAATATAATAGCTGCTGTTTTTGATAAGTAGGCATACTTCATATTAATATACTTCGTAATATTACCTGAAATATGAAGCTGCGCGATTAAGATTGTAAAACCTAATAATATATATGCTCGAAACATAACCTACCACCCCATCGCATAAATGAGTAGTGAGCTTGCATAAACAACAAGTGTAACTGTAACTGTAACGACAATTACAAATTTTGTTTTAAATGTCGCAAGCATCATAAACATATTTTTAATATCCACCATCGGTCCATATACGAGGAACGCGACAAGTGATGCTGTTGAAAATGTACTTTGGAATGACGAAGCAATAAATGCATCTGCTTCTGAACAAAGTGATAAAATGTAAGCAAGTCCCATCATAACAGCTGGTGAAGAAAACGGACCTTGTCCTATAGCAAGAAGTGTTGAAGTTTGTACGAACGTTTGAACTGCTGCTGCAATTAACGCACCTAATACTAAATATTTCCCCATCGAGAAAAATTCCTCAACAGCATGCGTACATACATCCCACATTTTTTTACGTAATGGACGCTTATGATTCACTTCTGGGAAGTGATCATCTCGTAATTGATGTTCTTTAAACATAAATGATAATATAATTCCAACGATAATTGCTACGATAATCGCTACAATAGAACGATACCATACCATGTGCATACTACTTCCAAAGGCAACGTATGTTGCAAATAATACGACTGGATTAATAATTGGTCCTGTTAACATAAATGCAATCCCAGCATATGGCGGAACCCCTTTTCCGATTAATCGTCTTACAATCGGAACGATTCCACATTCACAGCCCGGAAACATCATCCCTAAAAAAGTAGCCATTAAAACAGACAGAAATCGGTTTTTCGGCATCCATTTTGCTACCATATCTTCTGTAACAAACATTTGAATGAATCCTGAAATAAATACACCAATGAGCACAAAAGGAAGTGCTTCGATCAATATGGAGATAAAGATTGTATTCATTTGCAGGAATGCTTTCGGTAATTGAAACAATTCCATGATGTATTTCCTCCAACTTTTCATTAACAATATGTAATTTTAACCCTATTTCATTAATTGAACAAGACTTATACGAAATTCCCCTCTATCATATACATTACATTTCATAAGCTATATTCTATTCAAAACTTTCGATTTCATAGCAAAAAAGCTGCTCTAGCGCAGTTATATAACTATGCTAGAGCAGCTTTCTTATCGTTAAAAGTAACGTTTCTTCCAAAAAACAAATGCTAATGTGAAAGATAGTGTTACACATATTATAAGTACAATTACAAAACCGTGCGCTTCCCCTTCAAACGGAACTTTTACGTTCATTCCAAAGAAACTAGAAACCATCGTTGGTAACGATAAAATGATTGTAATAGACGTTAACAGTTTCATAACACTATTTAAGTTATTTGATATAACGGAACTAAAAGTATTCATCATTCCACTTAAAATGTGACTATATATTTCCGCCATTTCAATAGCCTGTTTATTTTCAATTAATACATCTTCTAATAAATCTTGATCGTCTTCATACATTTTTAAAAATGTACTGTTACGCATTAACTTTTGAATTACGATTTTATTCGCCTTTAATGATGTTGTAAAGTAAACTAAACTTTTTTCAAGACCTAGCAATGTGAAAATCTCTTTATTTTTCATCGACTGATTTAATTGATGCTCTAAATCAATTGTTTTTCTGTTAATTTGCTTTAAGTATCTTAAATAATAAGTAGAAATCGTATATAAGAGCTGAAGTGCAAATCGTGTCTTTTTAAACGTATAAAATTCTTTAATACGTTGATTAATAAAACGTTCAAATATTGGGTTTTCCTCTAAACAAATTGTCACAAAACAATCTGGCATAACAATCATACCTATTGGAATCGTGTCATAAATCGAATTTCCTTCTTCATCATGTCTAACTGTTGGAATATCCACGATTATTAAAGTATTACTGTCTTCCTTTTCAATACGAGAACGTTCTTCGTCATCTAAAGGGTCTTTAATGAAATCTAAGTCTACATTTAAAGTTTGTACTAGATATTGAATTTCTTCTTCCGTTGGATGAAGTACATTAATCCAGCAACCCTTTTGCATTTCCTCAATCTCTTGTAGTTTTCCGTTTCGGTCTGTTAAATAAATATTTAACATACTATCACCCCGATTCTTTTTACATGTAGGAATCTACCTCTCTTACATAACAGTTTTTGAACCGCCATTCTCAGCATATGAAACATGCGTTTAAATTTCAATAGAAAAATTATTTTGAAAACGTTTTTACAAGAAAAATATTTTAAACAAAGAAAAAGACAGAGCGCTCTCTGCCTTAAAAAGCTTATGTTGCCTTTATAACATATTTAGAAAGCATCCACAAGTTAAAGCCAACTGAAATCGTGTAACCAGCGTATGTTGAAATAATAAAACTTACATAATCGAAATACGGAAGCAATACAATATTTAAAACTATCTTTACAATAATGCCAATCACTAACCCTAGCACCGTTTTCTGTTGCTGATTGATTCCTTGGAGCATCGCAGCTGTTACTGTAAAAAGCGAAAATAGTATACAGGCAGGAGCGTAATACTGTAAAATAATACTTCCCATCTCTGGATCATTTCCGGCACCGAATAAAAGAGTATATACCGGTTTTGCTAACATCATCATTCCAATCGCCGCTGGTACCGTAATACCTACTACTAATAGATTTGTCCTCGTAAAATGTTTGTACAGTAACTTCACATTTCCTGCTGTATAAGCTTTTGTCATCTCAGGTACGAGTGACATACTAAAAGCAGTCGCAACGGAAACTGGGATAAGTACAACCATCTGAACAAGTCCAATTATTGCATTAATCTTCTCTGCTTCTCCTTGCATATATCCCATTTGTATAAGCAATTTATTAATTGTAAATGTGTCAATCGTCTGATACAACGGAATTGCTAAACCAACCACAACAAATGGTATTGAATATGTAAAGAGCTCCTTATAGAGTGAGAAAAAAGATTTCGTTGTTTGTGGTATACTTGCCATTTCTTTTTTCTTTAAGTGCTTTCTCCTCCTTATGTAATACGCACTTAAAACAGTTAGTCCACCTATCGCTCCCATAAAAGCACCGAATGTTGAAATACCAACAGCTAGTGAGATAGAAGCTTTTAAAATATATATAACGACAAAGCTTCCTATCAAAATGGTTAATACCCGAAAAAATTGCTCTACAACTACACTTAGAGCAGAAGGCCCCATCGATTGGAACCCTTGAAAAAAGCCCCTTAATAAACTCATGACTGGTACAAGTATTAACGCAAAACTTACAATTTGAATATTAGTAGTGACCGCCGCTATACTATTCCCCGTTTGATCATTTCCATCGATTACAAGTTTAGCCAAATGCGGAGCTAGCATATACAACGTAAAACACGAAATAATTCCCATTATAAACATAAAAACAATTCCACTTTTCAGCACTCTCTTAACCGTATGATAATCATTTAGTTGATCATATTTTGATACCATCTTTGAAACTGCAAGTGGTAGTCCCATCGTCGCAATGCTGAGCATAATTGTATATGGACGATAAGCATACGTGTATAAAACGTATCCACTCGTACCGACCATAGCTGTAAATGGTATAACATATATAAACCCTAACATTTTAGATATCATCGTTGCCATTGTTAAAAATATCGTTCCACGTATAAACGGTGACCCTTTCATCACATTCCCCCGCTACACTTTATTATTACACATTATGGACAACTCTTTTTTTTTAGAACCGAAACAAGTAAAAAAAGCCAATGAAAAATCATTGACTTTAACGCGCTGCTTTTTTCTTTTTGAAATACTTTAAACCGAAGTATAGAGCAATAAAGAGAATCGCTCCTATAATTATGTAATGTGTGTAATCAGATGCATATTCTTTAATATGTCGCCAATTTCCACCAAGCTTTTCACCTAAATATATAAATAGTATTGACCACGGAATAATCGCAACTACTGTATACAGTGTGAATAGTTTTAATGGCATCTTAGCTAATCCTGCTGGAATAGAAATTGCATGACGTACGACTGGGATAAAACGTGCCGAAAAGATTACTCCTGCTCCGTAACGCTTAAACCAATTTTCCGCTATGTCTAAATGGTGTTTATTAATAAGCAGATATTTCCCATATTTCTCTACAACTGGACGTCCTCCGTAGTATCCAAGCCAGTATAAAAAAATCTGTGCTAGCGTACCACCGATCGTTCCTGCAATAACAGCACCAACAAAACTAATTTTCTCCTCTGCCACTAAAAAACCGGCATATGAAAGTACAATTTCACTTGGGATAATTTCAATCATTAAACCGAGCGCTACCCCAAAATAACCTAAGCTTGCAAAGAACTGCAATAACTGTTCTATTATATTTGCTAACATTTCATTTTCTATCTCCTTTTTTCTTCACATACCATCCCATTATTACATAAAGGTTGCATTCTGCCAATATCTTCATTCCAACATTATTATCGGCATAAGCATTATTAATCTATTACTATTTCTTTCTGAGGTTCTTTTATGTAGGCAAACATTTGTTTAATTTGCTCTTCTGTATTTCTAGCAATCGATAAATTAGGCAATTCATCCTCACCAAAAAACTCCACATCATCTGTTTCAATACTAGTTTTCTTTTCACCACCAATAATTTTACAGCCAATAAAAATTTTATATACATGCGTTGCTGAAGGCGATGGTTGATGTTTTTCTTTATCAAATATAGCGAGTAACTTAAAATGACCTACCTCATAACCTGTCTCTTCGAAAACCTCTTTTGCTGCTACTTCTGTCGGCGTATAACCGATATCAGCCCATCCACCTGGCAATGCCCATTTCCCATCACTTTTTTCTTTCACAAATAATAACTTTTCACTTTGAAAAACGACTGCTCTTATATCGACTTTAGGTGTTTGATAGCCTGTCTCGCTTGCAAATAGCTTCTCTACAACTTCCCAATCTGTCTTTGTATAATGTGACATCATCGAAATGGAAATATCCCGTAATTGTTGGAAACGTTCTATATCATACACATCCTTAGAATACGTTAAACCCGCTTGAGCTATAGATTGTATTTGTTTTACCCAATCAATCCATTTTACCGTCATGTTTCCACATCTCCATCCTTTATTTAAGTGTATATTAAGCCAATTCTACCAATACATCTTTATTATACAAAAAAAGAGATTGATAATGTTCCAATCTCTTTCAAAATTAATCCAATTCATGTAAATGATCTTGTATATACTTTCTTCTTTTATTTATATATTCCTCAATCATATCAGCTTCTTGATCAAATATTTCTAATTTTTCTTTCATATATGGATCTTGTAGTAAATAAGGACGAATCGACTCACACAAACTTTCTACTTTCGGCATCATAAATGAAACAGTAAATTGTTCTTCTAATATTTCTTCCAAAATACCTCGGTATTGCTTTCTAAATACAGGTATATCTAACAATCTTGCACTTAACGTGTTATAACCTTGAATACGAATATATTCATGATTAAGTGGTCTCCCTTGTACATCTCGCCCCCAAGTCGCATCATAATCCCACGGTATCACTTCAAATAAATTTGTTTCATCATTATGATATAGTGCATAGTTATGAACAAAACCATCAAAGTTTTGTGTAAAAATAACGCCAGCTAACCATCGTAAATATTTATCAACATGCAAAAACTTCCCAATTTCTTTTTCATAAGATTCCCTTGACAAAGTATTTGCTTGAAATACAAATTCACTCAATTGTTCTTCACTATTTTCATTCGAATATTTAAATTCATAACCCGCAAAAAGCTCGGTCTTAACATCTTTATCTCTCTCACTCATTAAAGAGAAATTTGCATCATCATCTATCGCATAATAAATAGAGCCACTCGGTAATCCTCTATTTTTCAAAAAGTTTTCATCTACTGATTCTAATTGTAAATATACACCTTGAATTTGACCATTAATTTTTATAAATACATGTTGTGATTTCGGTGAAAGTACACCAATATCATGAAAAAAATCTAAAGACAATTTATTTCGTATGAGAGACGGATCCATAAACTCAGAGTTTAAATGAAACTCCTTCGCACCTTGAAATTTTTTCGGTTTATAAAACATAACATGATAAGACTTTTTCTCAAATTCACGAATATGAGCCCCTCGGTATACGATATCAATGTCATACTTCTTTTTTCCATAAGTTAATTTTGCTGGCACTGGATTATCTGACCAAATTTCTTTTTTCAATTCCACCAGGTTCATTGGATGAATAAAAAAATCATATGAAGGTAGCATATTTTCACATCCCTTCTCAGTTCTCTTCATTCAATGTATGCACTCCGCCTTGTCCATACCTCCACTATCAACCATTTATATAAAATTACACTCTTGTCCTGTTCAGAAATATACCTACATACATATCCTGTTAAGGAAAAAGAATACCTTTTCACCTGAATACATGATAAGGAGGATTTCTATGAAACGTGATATTAGAAAAGCTGTCGAGGAAATCAAAAGTGCTGGGATGGAGGATTTCTTACACCAAGATCCAAGTACTTTTGAATGCGATGATGATAAATTCACTCATCATAATTGTACAACTGGATGTAAATGTACAACTGGGGGTAAATGTCCAAGAACAAGATGTACTCGCGTGAAACATTGTACGTTCGTTACAAAATGTACGCATGTAAAAAAATGGACATTTGTTACAAAATGTACTCGTGTACGTGTTCAAAAATGGACGTTTGTTACGAAAGTAACGCGTAGAAAAGAATGCGTTTTAGTTACAAAACGTACTCGCAGAAAACATTGTACTTTCGTTACAAAATGCATACGCTTTGAAAAGAAATTTTTCTGGACAAAACGAAGTTTCTGTAAAAAATGCGAATTCTTCCCTAACAGAC
>NZ_JAKUFR010000015.1:0-77519 GCF_022663555.1 Bacillus cereus group sp. BfR-BA-01381 | reverse complement strand
GGATGAAGACAAAAAAGTAGTAGAGGAAGAAAAAGGTAAGCAAGAAGAGCAACAAAAAGTAGAAGAAGAAAAACGTAAACAAGAAGAGCAACAAAGAGTAGAAGAAGAGAAGCGTAAACAAGAAGAGCAACAAAGAGTAGAAGAAGAAAAACGTAAACAAGAAGAGCAGCAAAGAGTAGAAGAAGAAAAACGTAAACAAGAAGAGCAGCAAAAAGTAGAAGAAGAAAAACGTAAGCAAGAAGAAAAGAAAGCTCAGCAACAGCAGTCTACACAACAGGAGAGAACACAAAAACAAGAAAAACCAACACAAGCAACAGGTGGGAAACCAACAAGATCACAAATTTCAGTTGGTTCGCATGTAGTTATTCAATTGGATAATGATTATAGTAAAACTGTAAGTGGCGTTGTAAAAGACATTTTGACACATAGTGAAACACATACATACGGCATTAAAGTTCGACTACAAGATGGACAAATTGGCCGTGTTCAAAGTGTTAAATAATGAAAAAAAGATTTGACTACTTTTCAAAGAAATAAGAACTACAAAAACCGGTTCTTTCGTAAAGGAACCGGTTTTTTGTAGTGTTTTGTTGATGCCACCATACCTGTATCAAGTTATCACATACAAGGCAATAGATGTTTTTATAATTTGACATAAGAGGAACCGAACTTGGAGGGAGTACTGGAACCATATAATCAATACACTGATGGGCATGTTTGAGATATGGACCTATCCTCTCGTTCTAATCCACTAAAAAAAGAACTTCCCCATACCCATTAGACTACTAAGCATTCCAATTCCATTCATAGTGCCTTTTCCTACTGTAAGTAAGTTTCCAAGCATTCCTGGCTGACCGTAACCGCCGTTATTCCCCCATCCCATGGGACTTATCTGCCCTCCCCATCCTGGAGAGTTTCCGAAAATACCCCAGTTATTGCTATTAAATTTAAAAGCCTTAGCTGGCGGTGAGAGTAAAGCGGCAAGATGACCTTGTGCAAACATCCCTGTATGGTTGAATGGTTGAGCCCAGGGTAAGGGAGGTTTTTGAAAATTACCTGCATGGCCTGGGAATGGAGGCCAATTAGCGGGATGTCCTTGGGGCATCATCTCTGCATAATGGATTGGCTGATCCAAAGAGAAGGGAGGGGACTGAGGATGGAAAGCTGTATAATTGGCTGGTGAATCCGAACCAACTGGATAGAAGCGATAACTCCAATTCTCAGGAATCTTCAAATCATTCATTCCCTCAGCTGTAGCTATTTGGGGCTGTACATATAATGATGACATTGAATTTTGGTGATTATAATACTCCTGATTTCCTTTTGAATTCAAATACCGATATTGGTGCATAAGCTTATTCCCCTTACTGTAAAAATGTAATGTTAGACTTAGCCTATGTAATATTCCTTTTTATGGATGGTTACATAACTAGATTTACAAGCCTGTATTTAAAGGAATAGCTGTGGTCTTGTCTTGTTGATTTATCCTGCTATTTGTGGGCGATAAGACAACTTCACCTCAAAATGCAGCCTAATTTAATTTCGGTTAACAAACGCGCTTATAAAGGTTTAATCAAGAAAAAAGGTTTTAAAATGTTATGTAGGGCAAGTAGAATTGCGAAAAAGAGAATATCCATTCGAAGAGTATGGCAAAATACTGCAAGGGTAATGTATTCTTGTGCAGATATGTAAATGATTGAAATTAATCAATGGAATTTATAATGAAGGGGCAAATAAATATATGAGTGAAACATTACATAAAAGAAAACCACCATATGTAATGCTTGTAATCCTTTTTATTGGGGCATTTGTTTCATTTCTAAATAACTCGCTTTTAAATGTAGCTTTGCCATCAATAATGAAGGATTTAGACATTAAAGATTATTCAACGATCCAGTGGCTTTCTACAGGATATATGCTTGTAAGTGGTATATTAATTCCGGCATCAGCATTTTTAATAACCCGCTTCTCCAATAGGAGTTTATTTATTACATCAATGTTGATTTTTATCCTTGGTACGGCCTTAGCGGCTGTAGCACCGAACTTCGGTTTATTACTTACTGGCCGGATGGTTCAAGCAGCAGGTTCTTCAGTCATGGGACCTTTGTTAATGAATATTATGCTAGTAAGCTTTCCAAGAGAAAAAAGGGGAACAGCAATGGGGATTTTTGGATTAGTTATGATTACAGCCCCAGCAATTGGACCGACACTATCGGGTTATATTGTAGAGTATTATGACTGGCGCTTGCTTTTTGAAATGATTTTACCGTTAGCAATCATAAGCTTACTGTTAGGGATTTGGAAATCGGAGAATGTCATGAGACAAAACAAAAATGCAAAACTGGATTATCTCTCATTACTATTATCTTCTGTCGGTTTTGGCGGTCTGTTATATGGATTCAGTTCTGCAAGCTCCAATGGTTGGACGAATAAAGTTGTCTTAACAACCTTAATCGTAGGCGCTATTGCCCTAATTGCTTTCATTATCCGTCAATTAAAAATGAATGAACCGTTATTGGATTTACGTGTTTACAAGTACCCAATGTTTGCACTTGCGTCTGTAATTGCAATTGTCAACGCAGTAGCCATGTTTTCGGGTATGATTTTAACACCAGCTTATGTACAAAATGTCCGCGGTATTTCACCGCTGAGCTCTGGGCTGATGATGCTTCCAGGTGCGGTAATAATGGGAGTTATGTCACCAATTACAGGTAAACTATTCGATAAATATGGCCCTCGGATTCTTGGTATAGTGGGACTTTCCATTACAGCCGTTTCAACTTATATGCTGGCAAACCTGCAAATCGACTCTAGCCACACACATATTATTCTTATTTATACGCTACGGATGTTTGGGATGGCGATGGTGATGATGCCACTTATGACAAATGGTCTTAATCAATTGCCAACTCGCTTAAATCCGCACGGTACAGCTGTTAATAATACAGCTCAACAAGTGTCCGGTTCAATTGGTACTGCTATTCTTGTTACAATTATGAATTCTGTAACAAAAACAAAAGCTGAAAGTCTAATGTCTGAATTAGATCCAACAACCTTCACAGAAGTTACGAAGGTAATAGTAACTCAGAAGGCTTTATTATCCGGAATTCAATATTCATTCTATGTAGCGCTTGGCATGAATGTTGTTGCACTACTATTAGTTTTTTTCGTTAAACGTGTAGATACAAGCCCGGAAGCAGTCGAGAGATTAAATCGATAGAGTGAAATAAACTCTACATAATGATTTCTACGAGTTTTTTGCTGCTCAGAAGCTGATAATTAAAATGGGAAAAGAATTGAAAGAAACAGTGAAATAATTACACATAGTGAAAAAAGGATCTGATCTTCATATCAGATCTTTTTTCATTAGAAATTATTGGCTTTCCAAATACTACAATCTTTAGTTTTCAATTTCTGATAAACATTATAATAATACGTTTCATTTTAATTTCGTATTTTTTCTGCAAGTTATAAATCTAATAGCAACAAACAACTTAGATTACCAACCTTATAAGCAATATCATAATCGTGAATAGTTAGGGAAAAGATAAAATAAGGTAATCAATTACATATCTTTATCCCAGGCGATTCATTGCTATGTTCTTTTTATTGACTGGGATATTTTATTTCATGTTTTTTTGAAAGGGTGTTTTTATAATGGATAAAAAAGTATCTGCCATTCCTCAGCCGAAAACATATGGACCGCTGGGGAACCTCCCATTAATCGATAAAGATAAACCGACCTTATCCTTTATCAAGATAGCGGAAGAGTATGGTCCCATTTTTCAAATTCAAACTTTAAGTGATACGATCATTGTCATTTCTGGACATGAACTGGTAGCAGAAGTCTGTGACGAAACAAGATTTGATAAAAGTATAGACGGTGCTTTAGCGAAAGTTCGTGCCTTTGCTGGAGACGGATTATTTACAAGTGAGACTCAAGAGCCTAACTGGAAAAAAGCTCATAATATTTTGATGCCTACATTCAGCCAACGGGCAATGAAAGATTACCATGCCATGATGGTCGATATTGCCGTACAACTCGTTCAAAAATGGGCAAGACTGAATCCGAATGAAAACGTAGATGTTCCAGAGGATATGACTCGCCTTACATTAGATACAATTGGTCTATGTGGTTTTAATTACCGATTTAATAGCTTTTATCGCGAGATCCCTCATCCTTTTATTACTAGCATGACCCGTGCTCTAGATGAGGCAATGCACCAATTGCAGCGGCTGGATATAGAAGATAAACTCATGTGGAGAACGAAACGTCAATTTCAACATGATATTCAATCCATGTTTTCTTTAGTAGATAATATTATTGCTGAACGTAAAAGTAGTGGGAATCAGGAAGAAAATGATTTACTTTCCCGTATGTTACATGTGCAAGATCCGGAAACTGGTGAAAAATTAGATGATGAAAATATTCGTTTCCAAATTATTACCTTCTTAATAGCTGGACATGAGACAACAAGTGGATTGTTATCTTTTGCAATCTATTTTTTATTAAAGAATCCAGATAAATTGAAAAAAGCCTATGAAGAAGTAGACCGTGTTTTGACAGATCCTACTCCAACATATCAACAAGTTATGAAACTTAAGTATATCCGGATGATTTTAAATGAATCGCTACGTCTATGGCCTACTGCTCCAGCATTCAGTCTCTATGCAAAAGAAGATACAGTGATTGGTGGGAAATATCCAATTAAGAAAGGAGAAGATCGTATTTCTGTCCTTATTCCACAGCTACATAGGGATAAAGACGCGTGGGGAGACAATGTGGAAGAATTCCAACCCGAACGATTTGAAGATCTGGATAAGGTTCCTCATCATGCTTATAAGCCATTTGGAAATGGTCAACGAGCATGTATCGGTATGCAGTTTGCACTTCATGAAGCGACACTCGTAATGGGAATGCTTCTTCAACATTTTGAATTCATCGATTATGAAGACTATCAGCTGGACGTAAAACAAACATTAACGCTAAAGCCTGGTGATTTTAAAATTAGGATTGTACCTCGAAATCAAAATATTAGCCATACTACTGTTCTTGCGCCTGTAGAGGAGAAACTGAAAAACCATGAAATCAAGCAGCAAGTTCAGAAGACTCCTTCTATTATTGGAGCCGATAATCTTTCGCTTCTTGTTCTGTATGGCTCGGATACAGGGGTAGCAGAAGGTATTGCAAGAGAGCTAGCAGATACAGCTAGTTTAGAAGGTGTTCAAACGGAAGTGGCAGCTCTTAACGATCGAATTGGAAGTTTGCCAAAAGAAGGAGCGGTTCTTATTGTAACTTCTTCTTATAATGGAAAACCGCCAAGTAATGCAGGACAGTTTGTGCAATGGTTGGAAGAATTAAAACCGGATGAGCTAAAAGGTGTTCAATACGCAGTTTTTGGTTGTGGAGACCATAATTGGGCTAGTACCTATCAGCGAATACCAAGATACATTGATGAGCAAATGGCTCAAAAAGGAGCAACAAGATTTTCTACACGCGGAGAAGCGGATGCAAGTGGTGATTTCGAGGAACAGCTCGAGCAATGGAAACAGAGTATGTGGTCTGATGCAATGAAGGCATTTGGATTGGAACTTAACAAAAACATGGAGAAAGAACGCAGTACTTTGAGTCTGCAATTTGTCAGCCGTCTTGGAGGATCTCCTCTTGCGCGAACATATGAAGCAGTTTATGCATCTATATTGGAAAATCGTGAACTTCAATCATCTAGCAGTGAAAGAAGCACGCGACATATTGAGATATCCTTGCCAGAAGGTGCAACGTATAAAGAAGGAGATCACCTTGGGGTGCTACCAATTAATAGTGAGAAAAATGTCAACCGAATTTTAGAACGCTTTGGATTAAACGGGAAGGATCAAGTCATATTAAGCGCAAGTGGGCGCAGTGTAAATCACATACCTTTAGACAGTCCTGTTCGTTTATATGACCTTCTTAGTTATAGTGTCGAAGTGCAAGAAGCAGCCACTCGAGCACAAATACGAGAAATGGTGACATTCACAGTATGCCCTCCTCATAAAAAGGAATTGGAATCATTATTGGAAGACGGAGTTTATCAAGAACAAATATTAAAGAAACGTATTTCAATGTTGGATCTTCTTGAAAAGTATGAGGCTTGTGAAATCCGATTTGAACGTTTTTTAGAACTTCTTCCGGCGCTCAAACCGCGTTACTATTCAATTTCAAGCTCTCCACTCATTGCACAGGATCGTATCAGCATTACGGTTGGTGTTGTAAATGCGCCTGCATGGAGCGGGGAAGGGACATATGAAGGAGTCGCTTCTAATTATTTAGCTCAGCGTCATAATAAAGATGAGATTATTTGTTTCATTCGAACGCCACAATCAAACTTTCAATTACCTGAAAATCCAGAAACACCAATTATCATGGTTGG
This sequence comes from Bacillus cereus group sp. BfR-BA-01381, assembly GCF_022663555.1. Lineage (NCBI taxonomy): Bacteria > Bacillati > Bacillota > Bacilli > Caryophanales > Bacillaceae > Bacillus > Bacillus cereus group sp. BfR-BA-01381. The sequence continues at coordinate 71,109 of NZ_JAKUFR010000015.1, read as the reverse complement.
ACCAGGTACTGGAATTGCACCATTCCGTGGATTCTTACAAGCACGTCGTGTTCAAAAGCAAAAAGGTATGAACTTAGGAGAAGCGCATCTATACTTTGGTTGTCGTCATCCTGAAAAGGATTATCTTTATCGTACAGAACTAGAAAATGATGAAAGAGATGGATTAATCTCTTTACATACAGCTTTTTCTCGCCTAGAAGGATATCCTAAAACATATGTACAGCATGTAATAAAACAAGATAGAATCAATTTAATTTCGTTATTAGATAATGGAGCTCATCTTTATATATGTGGTGATGGAAGTAAAATGGCTCCTGATGTAGAAGACACCCTTTGTCAAGCATATCAAGAAATTCATGAAGTCAGTGAACAAGAAGCAAGGAATTGGTTGGATCGTGTGCAAGATGAAGGGCGATATGGAAAAGATGTTTGGGCCGGAATCTAAATTCTTCTTAATTAGATAAGTAATATTTCATTCACGAATTTCTTTCGACTAAGTATAACTTTGAACAAAATAAACTGATTTATAAATACCCTGTATTTTTTATTGAATATAGGGTTTTCTTACTTTTAAATAAAAGGGACGTACATGTTGATTCAAAATGCAATAATCTTTATGCTTTATATACACAACAAAGAACTTGCAGGGATTCCTACAAGTTCTTTTTAGTTTAAGGGTTGAATGTGGATTTGAAATAAAGAAACGATTTTTTGAGAGGAGAACAGTAAATGTTTATAAGAGCAGAAAGATTATTAATACGAAATTTTGAGTTCAAAGATTGGCAAGCTGTCCATGAGTATACATCAGATAGCAATGTTATGAAATACATACCTGAAGGGGTTTTTACTGAAGAAGACACGAGAAACTTTGTAAATAGAAATATGGGTGAAAATGCAGAGAACTTTCCTGTAATACTGGTAGATGAAAATATTTTGATTGGTCATATTGTTTTTCATAAATATTTTGGTGAGCATACTTATGAGGTTGGGTGGGTATTCAATCCTAAATATTTCAATAAAGGATATGCTTCTGAAGCAGCACAAGCTACATTAAAATATGGGTTTAAGGAAATGAAATTACATAGAATTATAGCTACATGCCAGCCACAAAATACCCCATCATACCGATTGATGGAGAAAATTGGAATGAGAAGAGAAGGATATTTCAGGAAGTGTATACCCCATGGAAATGAATGGTGGGATGAATATTATTACGCTATTTTAGCAGAAGAGTAGTGTCTCAGAACGGATTGTTTAAAACAAAATCATAATTAAAATTGTGCTATCTTTTCAACCGAACACACAATAGCAACACCTCGCAAAGGAAGCAACCATTGGATAACAACTGAGGATGGTAATAAATCACAGGGGGCATTAGATAATTATCAAGAAGAAGGAATCAGAGTACACAACTGGTTTGTTGACGATAGTGTGGTTATTTATCATAGAACTGTTGCCACATTAATAAATACTTTAATTGAACACAGGCTTTCCCTGGATAAAATAATTGAACCACAATCAACTTTGGCAGGGATTGTGAAAATACAGGTGAAATTTCAATTGAGTGCAGGAATAACAACCGTACTCATTTAAGATATTACCTGCATTCGAATTGAAAAATATTGAAAATAGGGGTGAGTGAAAATGGCATATTTATTACAGGTTGATTTTCCGTTTGAAGGTCCTTTTGGTGAAGAAATGGAAAAAGCATTTTTGGATTTAGCAAAAAGTATTAATGAAGAAGAAGGATTCCACTGGAAAATATGGACAGAGAATGAAGAAACAAAAGAAGCTGGAGGCATTTATGTATTTGAAGAAAAACAAGATGCTGAAACATACGCTGAAATGCACAAGAACAGACTTGAAGCAGCTGGTGTTAAAGATATTAGAGTAAGAATTTTTAACATTAATGAAAAGTTAACGGAACTGAATCGTGGGTATATTAAATAATTCCGACAGTCGGAGCAAGCTTAAAAAGGAGGGGATAATCCCCTTCTTTTTTACTCTTAAATTGATGGTGAGGGGACTCACACAAAAAAATCCTTCGCAAAATTTGCGAGAGAAAAAGAGAGATAAAGGTATTTTAACCTTATCTCTCTTTTTCTATATTCATTTATTTTCAGGTAAGGAGTTGATTAGTTATTACTATCTTATAAGAACGTGAAGAAGTGTTGATGCCGGCTAGAACTGTTGTAAAGGTTGAAGGGGGAATCCAAGGAAATAGCAGAGATGCGCATGATGATTTGGCGCAGGGTTATGAATCCATCTTCTATGAAATCGTGGGATTATATAAGCATTTATTATCCTGGAGATTTTAAAATAAAACCTACCTAATTATAGAAGTGATTTGAACGTAAGGAAATTGTAAGAAATGCATAAGAAAAAAGAAATTTTTATTGTGTAGGATACAAATATAGAGAAGCACAAAAGAGGGAGGATAAATAGGATTTATTTATACGAAAACCAAACTAGTAATAAGCGCATTCTAAATAAAAAATCATTTATGGTACTAACGTACATGTGAAAAAGAGAGGTTTACCGTTTGTTACGACAGTATGGATAAAACCAGAATAGTAGTTTATGTGATGTTTGTAATTGAACAAATAAAAGATGAAATTGATCATTTATCTAAGGAGGCATTTTTTATGGAAAATAAATTATCTGGGGTGTTAGCCGCTACCTTAGCTCTAACAATGAGCCTACCAACAGGAGCGATAGCGTCTTCTAGCAGTAAGACTCCGGTTGTATCTAGCCAAGAAGTTGCTAGCAAAGATTTGGAGAAGATTGCTGCAGAGAATGCTGCACTGCTCACGAAGTCCTATGAGACGACTAGCGTACAGTATGCGCTGATTGATAATGGTAAACTTATTTTGTCAGGGCAGACAGGTAAGAACGACATAGAAGGGAAAGAACCACTAACCAAAGATACTCTATACGGAATTGGTTCAACCAGTAAAGTATATACGGCTGCTGCTGTTATGAAACTAGTAGACGAAGGAAAAGTTGATTTGGATGCTCCTGTTGCCCGCTATATTCCTGATTTCAAAATGAAAGATAAACGATATAAGCGTATTACACCGCGTATGCTGTTGAATCACTCCTCGGGTTTGCAAGGTTCGACGTTCAATAATGCATTTTCATTTAAAGATAATGATGCTTATGCCCATGATATCTTGTTGCAACAATTGTCCAACCAAAACTTGAAGGCAGACCCAGGTGAGTTCTCAGTATACTGTAATGACGGTTTTACACTGGCTGAGATCTTGGTAGAAAGAGTTAGTGGTATGAGTTTTACTAAATTTTTACATCAAAAGTTTACAGAGCCATTAGAATTGAATCATACGATAACATCGCAAGACAAAGGGGAAGACGAAAAGCGGGCTGGACTGTATTCTCCGACATACCAGGGACAGCTTCCAAGTGAAATGGTGAATGTGATTGGTACGGGAGGAATCTCTTCTACTGCAGAAGATGTGGTGCGATTCTCACAAATATTTATGGGACAGGGAAAAGAAATTCTCTCTAATAAAGCGGTCAAGGCGATGGAACAAGAAGAATATAAAAAAGGAATATGGCCGGGAGATAGCGGAAATATGTTCAACTATGGTCTTGGCTGGGATAGTGTGAAACTATACCCATTCAGTGAATATGGGATAAAAGCGTTGACTAAGGGTGGGGATACGATACTACAACATGCTACATTGGTCGTGCTTCCGGAACAGAAGATGGCAGCAGCTGTATTGTCCTCCGGCGGCACCAGCATGACAAATCAACTGTTAGCAAACAAATTACTGCTAGCCAGGCTTAAAGAGAAAGGGACAATTAAGGATATAAAACCAGATAAATCCTTCGGCAAACCAGTCAAGGCTAAAGTGCCTCAAGACGTGGTAAAAAAAGCGGGTTTTTATGGAAATAGCCGCAGCCATTTCAAAATAGAAATTACGAAGAAGGGAGAACTGTTTTTACCAACTAAACCGGAAGAAAAATATGTATATACGGCGGATGGAAGCTTTATAAATGAGAAGGGTACTTCCAAGCTTAACTTCGTTACTGAGAAGAATGGAAAAGTTTATTTGAGAGAGAGCACATATGAATTATCGCCGGGATTGGGGCAAACTGTGCTGACTCAATATTTAGCCCAAAAATTAGAAAACAATGTGTTGCCGAAGAAAACAGCTGCTGCATGGGCGAAGCGCGAGGGCGGAAAGTTCTACCTTGTTAACGAAAAATTTAACTCTATAAATTATCTAGGACAACTAATACCTCTTAACACACAAATTACAACCAAGGATGGGTATTGGGACGGCAAAAAAATTACAGGTCCGAATACGGCGACGCATCAAATTCAGATTCCTGTTATGTATGGGCGGGATACGACGGAAGCTCATTTCTATACAGAGAATGATAATGAATATATGGAGATGGCCAGCTTTTTATACGTCAGTGAATCTAACGTAAAATCCCTTGATGCAGGTCAATTATCGAAAGTTACACTGCAAAAAAACGGGCATGCGAAATGGTTTACGATTCCGCAAGAGGCAGCAGGGAAAACGATGAATGTGGAGTTGCCATCAGGAAGTTCATTCGCGGTGTATGATGAGAATGGAGTATGCGTCAATTTTAGCGTTGTTAGTAATAATAACAAAGTGAAACTACCAGAGAACGGAACGGTTGTATTTGCTGGCGCACCGAACTCCGAATTTACAGTCGCATTGAACTAGCTATAACTCGGGATAGACTTCAATAAAACAGTACGATATGGAAAAGATATTTTATTTGTATCTTAAGTATTCCCTTAAATGATAGTACACTTAAATTCTTAGCTTAATAGCAATGGGATAGCACCACATGCCTATCAACTTAAGAAAATAAATCAACCCCATGTCCATCAAGCTAGTAAAAATAAATACCTAAAAAATAGTAAAATTGACATCCCCAGAGTAAAACTGTAAAAAATTATTGTTTAGGGGCAGCATAAACCTTAGTTTGATAGCGATATGGCGCTACTCATAAAAAAAGAAATAGGAGAGAATATCCTATTTCTTTTTATTAATATAATAAAATGTAATGAATAGATCCAAAGTAATGATAATAATTAGAAGTAACAAGTGTATAAGTGTATCAGTTTTCCCATTTAGTAAAAACTTTACAAAGAAATCCCATTCTGTTTCATAGGGGGATCTACCCAATTTCGTTGCAGTTCTAACACCATTCCATTTATGAAATAGAGAATGCTTAATAGAATCCTTCCCACAAATAAAGCAACTACTTTTATATTCCACTTCTTTATCAGGATTATATAAAGAAGTGGAAATAGTATAAGTATCCAAAAAACGATAATAAAAACTGTATTCATCAGTTTCTACCCCTCATGTTGATCATAAAGTTATTTATCCTGCTATTTGTGGGATGATTAAAGTTTCACTTTATCTCTCCGTCTCAAAAAACTCAATCCACTCTCCATCAGGACCAGCGAAGAATATGTAACGTGTTCCATCTGGTAATGTTTCAATTTCCTCTCCTAGTAGGAAGGTTACGCCGTGTTTTTGTATTCTTTCAATTTCATCCTCTAATGAATCCACTTTAAAGCAAATGTGATGTACTTTTCCTTCTGCCGGAAGAGAGGAGTTATAGCCTTCAATGAGTTCTAGTATCGTTTCCTTCGATTCTTCCACACCTAAAAAAGCGAGTTTTAAGTCGGGATTCGGGTGACCCATACGTTTAATGAGCTGTAAGCCGACTACTTTTTCATAAAATGCAATAGATGTTTCTAAGTTTGCAACCATAAGTCCAACGTGTTCGATTCTTCTAACTGGCATGTAGATTCCTTCTTTCTGAAAATTATATACAATATGTTATTGAAAATTAAGAAAATAAGCAAGATAAAAACCTTACAAATTTTAGCGTGTTATATGGTATAGTGAGAAAGTATGTTTGGGGAGAAGGAAGGAGATTATACGATGAATACACCTACTCAAACTCCTTCATTATCGGCAACGATGAAAGAGTGGCATTATGCATTAGCGTATGAAATTAAACATTGGAAAACGATAGGTGGTAGTAAAATTTCTATCATAAACGGTCGTTTTTTATATACAGATTATGAAAGTACAGTATACGTATTTCAGCTTATTTCGGAAGTAAGCTTACCTGAAGGTTCACCAATTCGAATTGAGTTTGATGGTGAGGAAGCAACAGGGGAAGTATTATCTGTACATGGATTAGAAATAGAACTGAAATTAAATGATTATATACAAGGTGAAATACGAGAAGCTGTTTTATACAGTGAACCGTGGCAATTGCTAGAGCAACTACAAGAGCGATTGAAAGAGGCACATAAAGATAAGTTAAAACGTAATCGTATAAAGCGTCTTGTTGATGGGACGAGCAGTCCGAAACATATTGAGAAGATGAAAAATCCGAAAAATGAATTGGCGTATCGTTCGTTTTACAATCCGACAACATACGTGTGGGGACCACCTGGAACAGGGAAGTCTTACAATTTATCACGTATTATTTCGGCGCATTATCAAAAAGGAAAATCGGTACTTGTGCTAGCTCATAGTAATGCGGCAGTGGACGTATTAATGAGTGAAGTAACGAAGCAAATTGAGAAGAAAAAGAAATGGACGCCTGGTGAAATTGTTCGTTACGGTTATAGTCAACATGAACATATACGAAATCATGAAACGTTGCTTGCGTCTAAGTTAGTTGAAACGACGAACGGATCTTGGGGAGAAGAAAGACTCTATTTAGAGGAAACACGACAAGATCTTCGTGAAAAGATTTTATCGTATAAAGCGACTTCTGCTGATAAGAAGCGTATACAAGAGATTGAAAGTGATCTTCGAAAGCAAAAAGCGAAAATTAAAGAAGTAGAAAAAGAATACATTGAAAATGCGAAAGTAATCGGCGCAACTTTATCGAAATGTGCCATTGATTCATTGATTTATGAGCGTACATTTGATTTAGTTGTCGTAGATGAAGTGAGTATGGCATATGTCCCGCAAATTGCATTAGCTGCTTCACTTGGAAAACGCATCGTCGTATGTGGTGATTTTTTACAGTTACCTCCAATTGCGATGGCGAATCATGAACTCGTTCGAAAATGGCTTGGGGAAGATATGTTTTACCATGCCGGGATTGTTGAGTCTGTTAATAAATCAGAAGCACATCCAAACCTTTTTATGCTGCAGGAACAAAGACGTATGCATGCGGATATATCTAAGTTTACAAACTCATTTATTTATAAAAATAGAGTGTATGATCATCCGTCTGTTTCAGACCGTAAAGAACTTGCGCAATTGCAACCATTTGCAAATGAGGCGAGTGTTTTATTTGATACGAGTCTAATGGGCGCCTTTTCGTTAAAAGACGCTGCTTCAGGTTCTCGTTTTAATATAATGTCTGGTTTAGTAGCGATGCAAATGATGTTAATCGGACTGTTAGATGGTGTTCAATCGATCGGTGTTGTTACACCTTACAGGGCACAATCCCGCTTTTTATCAACGTGTACCAGGGAAATATTGCAGAGAACGAAATATCAAAACATACCTGTTTTAGCAGCGACGGTTCATAAGTTTCAAGGGTCTGAAAGAGATATGATGATTTTTGATACAGTGGATAGTTATCCGCAAGAACGACCTGGCGTGTTATTCTTTGACCATAAAAATCATCGCCTCGTCAACGTTGCAGTGACAAGGGCAAGAGGGAAGTTCATTCAACTATCAGATTGTCATTATATGCGTAAAAACCTTTCGAGAAAACAAGCGTTATCACAATTAACAGCTCATATAGAACGTCACGGAGATGTGTATGATCGTACGACATCAAGACAATTATGGGAGCGGAAAATTTCGAAACGTTTACGCTGGTTTATGGAAATGAATCTTGAAGAGCCAAAAGGTTTATTGAAAGATATTTTAGCTGCAAAACGAAAGATTATTATTTCACTTCCAAGCACAAAGCAAGTGGATAAGCGAGTATGGCAAGCATTAATGCGTACAAATGCGCAAATAACAGTGTATAGTGATGGACCAGTTCCACTGAAAAATGTAAAGTTACAAAGGCAAAATAAAGCATTCCCGTTTATCGTAATCGATGATGAAATCTTTTGGGCAGGCGCACCACTCACATCTCAAATGATGTTTGAAGGTAGTACGGAATTCCCGTACGTATGTGCGAGACTGCAAGCACCTGAGACAATTGGTGTATTAAAAGGATTTTTAGATATCCGGTAAATTCGGATAGGAATTCCTTGACTTTTATTTAAAATGAACTTAGAATGAATGTAATTTAATATAATTTTATGAAAATTCTTATCACGAGAGGTGGAGGGACTGGCCCTATGATACCTCGGCAGCGGATTCGTTATGAATACTGTGCCAATTCCAGCAAGGTAACTTGAAAGATAAGAAAGAAGCTCATTTTGACTGTATATGCAGAAGCCTCTTTCTATCTTTTAGAAAGAGGCTTTTTTATGTGAAAATATAAGGGGGAAGAAAAATGGGAGCGACAGGAGTAACGTCACAAAGAAAAACAATTGAAGAGAGTATTGAAAGAAATAAGGAAAAGTACATAGAAACAAGTCACGATATTCATGCGAATCCGGAGATTGGTAACCAAGAGTTTTACGCATCAAGAACGTTGAGTTTATTGCTAGGGAGTGCAGGATTTCAGCTGCAGCACAATATAGCTGGACATGAAACGGGATTTATCGCGCGAAAAAGCTCTGGAAAACAAGGACCAGCAATCGCATTTTTAGCGGAGTATGACGCTTTGCCAGGACTAGGCCATGCGTGTGGTCACAACTTAATCGGCACAATTAGCGTTGCGGCAGCAATTGCATTATCAGAAACGCTTGAAGAAATTGGGGGAGAAGTTGTCGTGTTTGGAACACCAGCTGAAGAAGGAGGACCGAACGGTAGCGCAAAATCGAGTTATGTAAAGGCGGGTTTATTTAAAAACATTGATGCGGCGCTTATGATTCATCCGAGTGGGAAAACAGCGACAACGAGTCCTTCACTAGCAGTCGATCCACTTGATTTTCATTTTTACGGAAAAACAGCTCATGCTGCAGCTTCACCTGAAGAAGGAATTAACGCATTAGATGCGGTGATTCAGCTGTACAACAGTATTAACGCACTTCGCCAACAACTTCCGTCAGATGTGAAGATTCATGGTGTTATTACAGAGGGCGGAAAAGCACCTAACATTATTCCTGACTACGCCGCAGCAAGATTCTTCATCCGTGCAGCGACGCGAAAAAGATGTGCGGAAGTAACAGAAAAAGTAAAAAATATTGCTCAGGGAGCAGCGTTAGCAACAGGCGCAAAAGTGAAAATCCATCAATTCCAAAATGAAATCGATGAACTACTCGTAACAAAAACATTTAATGAAGTCGTAGCCGAAGAACTAGAATTACAAGGTGAAGACGTAAATCGGAAAGAAAGATTTGGCATCGGCTCAACAGATGCAGGAAATGTAAGCCAAGTCGTACCGACCATTCATCCGTACATTAAAATCGGCCCAGATGGTTTAATTGCACATACGAATGAATTTAGAGAAGCAGCACGTTCAGAATTAGGAGACAAAGCATTAATTACATCGGCAAAAGCATTAGCAAATACGGCGTATCGATTAATTACGGAAGAAGGGCTGTTAGAGAAGGTGAAGGAGGAGTTTAGAGAGGCGCAGAGGAATCAGGGGTAGGTGATTGAAAGGAGTGGATGTTCCACTCCTTTTTCTCTTAACAATAGCTATGTGTTTTCCAGTAAAACTAGTATTTTTAATCAATTTAATAATTTTTTATAATCGTAAGCCATTTAACATAACAAGAATTGTTCTTCCCATAAAAGCCCGATTGGTGAGGCTGATAATCAGTGGGGGATGAAGCCCCCCCACTGATTAAAGTTTCACTTTATTTGAAGAATAGTGTAGTTAATAAACAGAAGCATACTAAAAAAGAACATTGACTTTTCAATGTTCTTTTTTAGTGCCCTTACGAAGGAGAGATTTTCACTATTAGCGGGCAGCCAATATGAGAACGAAAAATTCTCTTCAAAAAAGAATGGGATAAGATTGGAGCATACTTATTATAACTTAACGAAGTATTTCATTTAACTAGATTGAAATAGAGTTTCTATATTCTGAAGGTTTGATATTATTAGTTTCTTACATACTTTTCCTATTTATAATGGTATAGTAAAATATAGTAAAAAGAGAGGGGATTAGTATGGCGATAATTGGAATTGATTTAGGGACAACTAATAGTTTAGTAGCAACATGGTCGGAAGATGGTGCAACACTTATTCCAAATGTTTTAGGTGAATTTCTCACACCATCGGTAGTTAGCGTTGATGAAACGGGGGAAATTTTAGTTGGGCGTATTGCGAAAGAGCGACTAATTACTCATCCACAACTAACAGCAGCAACTTTTAAACGTTTTATAGGAACAGAGAAAAAATATGAGCTGGGTACATATACTTTTTCATCTGAAGAGTTATCATCTTTTGTTATTAAATCTTTAAAACAAGACGCAGAAGCGTATTTAAATGAAGAGGTTACCGGTGCTGTAATTAGTGTCCCTGCCTATTTCAATGATACGCAGAGAAAGTCAACGAAACGTGCAGCGGAAATAGCAGGATTAACAGTAGAACGCCTCATTAGTGAACCGACAGCTGCGGCAATTGCTTATGGCTTATACCAAGAACAATCAGAAACAAAATTTCTCGTATTTGATTTAGGTGGAGGAACTTTTGATGTTTCCATTTTGGAATTGTTTGAAGGGATAATGGATGTAAAATCTATTGCGGGTGATAATTATCTTGGTGGTGAAGATTTCACGAAAAGTTTAATGACCTTCTTCTTAGAATCCCATCAACTGGATCCAGAGTCGCTTGATTCAAAAACATTATCATTAATTTATACACAAGCAGAACGCTGTAAGCTTGCTTTGTGTAATGAGTCAACTGCAACTATGAATGTTGTGATTCATAATCAAACATATGAAACAAGTATAAATAGGGGTGAATTCGAAAAGATTGTAACGCCGCTACTGTTACGTCTTCGTTATCCGATTGAACGTGCTCTTCGTGATGCTTCGTTAAACCCGAATGATTTAGACGCTGTCATTTTAATTGGTGGAGCGACTCGTATGCCTCTTGTGAAATCTGTTATTTCTAAAATGTTTGGGCGTATGCCTTATGCAAATATAAATCCAGATGAAACAGTTGCTTTAGGTGCTGCAATTCAAGTTGCCTTAAAAGAACGAAATAAGGCTTTAGAAGAAGTGATTTTAACCGATGTCTGTCCATATTCTTTAGGAACAAGTGTTGTTCAAGAATTTGGAGATGGTAAGTCAGAGTCTGGGTACTTCTTCCCTATTATAGAGAGAAATACACCAATTCCTGTAAGTAAGGTGGAGCGACTCTATACAGTAAAGGATAAACAACAATTTATAACTATTGATGTATATCAAGGAGAAAACCGTAAGGTAGTAAATAATTTAAAACTGGGTGAGCTCAAAATTAAGATTCCTCCTGCTCCTGCTGGAAATGAGTCGGTTGATATTCGTTATACATACGACATTAATGGCATTCTTGAAGTTGAGGTAATAAGTACATCAACTGGAGAAAAGAAAAGAACGATCATACAGCAAAACGCTGGAAATCTTACAGATGCAGAAATAGAAAAGAGACTTTTAGAGTTAAGACATATTAAAATTCATCCGAGAGATAGAGAAGAAAATCGACTTCTTCTTGCAAAGTGCGAAAGGCTTTATGAAGAGTTACTTGGTGATGAACGCAAAAAGATTTCTATATTACTGCAACAATTTGAGAGCGTGCTTACAACGCAAAATGATAAAAAGATTAAAGAAGCTTCCAGTATATTAAAAGAACATATTGAAAGTATGGAAAGATGGGCAAATCGCTAATGAGTATTTGGAATACATTGGAGATTGAACCTACTGACAATATTTCAGTCATTAAAAAAGCTTATGCAAAACTCCTGAAAATACATCATCCAGAAGATGATCCAGAAGGATATCAAAAATTAAGAGAAGCGTTTGACGAGGCAGTGAAAAGTGCGAAAAATATGAAAGATAAGCCGTCGATTCAAATAGATGATATGAATGCTCTTGATAGGGAACAGGTATTTTCTCCATGGACTGACAGTGATGCGGAAATTGCTACTACTACAATTACTGAGCATCCAGTCTATACATTCATGGAAAGTGTTGAGACGCTTTATGATAATTTCTTTGCACGGATAGAGCAGGGGAATTGGGAGGAAATATTGCGTTCAGATGTGATATGGGACGTTCAATATGCAGCAGCACTACAAGATCAGTTAATTGAATTTTTCTTATATCATTATCACTTCCCACATTCGATTTGGGAATTAATCGATCAAGTATTTCGATTCAGCGAGCAAAGAAATGATTTAGTAAATGAATATGGAGAAAATACAATTCAATTTTTATTAGAAAGAATTAGCGGCGAAAAAGAAATGCGTTATGATATTTTTGAAAAAACTGCTGATTTAGATTTTGAGTTGTATTTCTATATACGAGAAGAAATACAAAGGAAACTGATAGCGAATGAATTAGAAGATGTAAAAGAAGAACTGGATCGTGCGTTTGCAATGTATCAAAGGGACCCTGAATTATTACGTATGCAAGGTATTTATTATTTACGTATAGACAATAAGGAGAAGGCATTACAAGCATTTAGCAATATTCTGTTGATTGATAAAGACGACCCAGATGCATTATTATATCGTGCCCGTATTCAGCATAATCTTGGGCAATTTCACGATGCTATCAAAGATTGTGAACATCTTCTTTCTGTCTACCCAGAGCATATGGATGCGATGTTCATGATGACAAAATGCTTAGAAAAAGCGGGAGAAATAGAGAAAGCTGAAAAAATAGTGCAGGATGCTTTTCAAATAGATAGGAACCATGTTGAGTTTCTATCATATTTCAATTCGTTTTTGGCACAAAGCGGAAAGAAACCAAATAAACCAGAGGTTACAATGGCTTATGTATTTGGTTGGATATTGATGTATAGTGGCATGTTTTTAAGACGTACTTGGGTGTATATTTTATTTTTTATTCTTGCTATTATTACGCGATTACCTTTCAAATATATCCTTCTTCTTCCGGTTGTTTGGGAAGCGTGGAAGTTTTATAGACTGAAAATCAAAATGTAAGGAGGAGCTTAGGTGTTCGTTTCAAGAAAGAAAAAACAGGTAAAACAATATTTACGAAGCATGTCTACTATATGTATGGGTACTTATTTTCTTATTCATTATTTTACAAAATATGAATTTACATTTATAAGAGACCGTATACTTGGGAAAAAGTTTTTGAAGAAACAATTACAAAAATTTGATTGTAACGAACCAGCACAATTGAAAGAAATGATTGAGTGGTTATTAACAGAAGGATCACGCCAAGAATTTCAAACGATGTACAATCAATTAACCCCTCTTTCAGAAGCACAGCGAAAACTATTACTTCCAAGACAATCAAATGATGAAAAAATGTACGTTGTGAATTACTCATTGCACATGTTACCTGATGCTGGGATTGCTGCATTTGATTATGCATGGTGTATTTGTTTAAGTCGAATTGGTAAAAGATTAGGTTATTTATCTAAAAAAGAAGCGGAACATTATATGATACAAGCGGCAAAACTTGCTCAAAGCTCCTATTCAGATTGGCATGAGTACTTTCTTGCTTTTCATATCGGTAGTCACTTTAATAAATTGGACATAGAGTTCATAAGCAAAGATAAATACAATATTTTTTACACACTAGGTATGTTTAGAGTTAAAGATTCTTATGTGCATACAATTGCATGGAAAAATGACCTCCTTACAGATATGAAGGAAGGATAATGTTTGAGAGGAAAGCCTTACAATTGGAAAGTATGATATTAAGATTGATGATAAATACTACTTCACCAGATGAAGAAGTAGTATTATGGTTGTTTGAAAATCTAAATGTAGTTCCATAACAGTGTCTTATGTTAAAGCAATAGAGAAATGAGAAGGTGTTTCAAAGAGTCTTCGGTTAGAGTTGATACTTCTTATTTCGTATAAAAATAGTACGTTATCCTATTTACGAGAACCATAGTAAGGATAAGGTACTATTTTTTCTGTTATGTAATTATATTGAAATATAATGATGTATTTGGAAGAGACTACAGATGTATTCTCTATAAGATGTGAAAGAAGAGGAGGTTATATTAATCGAAAAAAATTGATATATTAGTTGCATAAAGAACTCACCAGCCTATATACTATAAATATCAAAAAAAATTGATGAAGGGAGAGTGAACTACAGTGGCACAAAATTTCCAGCTCTATGAGAAAAAATTCAAAGCATTAGCGGATCAAAAGCGTTTAGAAATCATGTATGAACTTTGTCAGAGAGGCCAAACGTGTGTATGTGATTTAACAGAGATTTTTGAAATGACACAATCTAAGTTGTCCTATCATTTAAAGATTTTATTAGATGCAGGTTTGATTGTAAAAGAAACAAAAGGTACGTGGAGTTATTATGATTTAAATGATGCGGAAGTGAATAATTTATTATCAGAAGAATTGTGCTGTATCTTTAGAAAAACAGGAAAAGGTAGCTGCTGTTAAAATTTTACGCTATTAATCAAAAAAACTTGATTAACGACATATAAAGAGGAGGAATAAGGTATGAGATATGTTCACGTTGGTATAAACGTTACGAATTTAGAGAAGTCTATTGAGTTTTACGAAAAGGTATTTGGTGTATCGCCAGTTAAGGTGAAAACGGATTATGCAAAATTTTTATTAGAGACGCCAGGACTTAATTTTACGCTGAACGTACGAGATGAGGTGAATGGAAATCAGGTAAATCATTTCGGTTTCCAAGTGGATACAGCTGAAGAAATCACATTACATAAAGAAAGATTAGAAAAAGAAGGTTTCTTTGCGCGTGATGAAATGGATACGACTTGTTGCTATGCAGTACAAGATAAGTTTTGGGTAACAGACCCTGATGGGAATGAGTGGGAATTCTTTTATACGAAAGCACATAGTGATGTTCACAAAATTGAAGAGTCATCATGTTGCACGACTGCAAATGAGGTAGCTAAAAATTCTTGTTGTTAATAGGAGATGGAAAATAAAATGAAACGCTTATCTTTTCTAGACCGATATTTAACACTATGGATTTTTCTAGCGATGGCTGTTGGGATTGGTTTAGGGTTTGTATTCCCTAGTGTAGTAGACGGACTGAATACATTACAAGTTGGAACGACGTCTATTCCACTTGCTGTTGGTTTAATTGTCATGATGTATCCACCATTAGCGAAAGTTCGCTATGAGGAAATGGGCCGAGTATTTAAAGATGTTAAAGTGTTAGTTTTATCTTTAGTACAAAACTGGATTATTGGTCCGGTACTTATGTTTGTGTTAGCAATTATTTTTCTTCCTGATAAACCAGAATACATGGTCGGTCTCATTATGATTGGATTAGCACGTTGCATTGCAATGGTAATTGTTTGGAACGATCTTGCCGATGGAGATAAAGAGTATGCGGCAGGTTTAGTCGCTTTTAATTCGGTATTCCAAATGCTCTTTTTCTCGGTTTATGCATACGTATTTGTAACAGTCATTCCAGAATGGTTAGGGATTGAAGGGGCTATTGTCGATATTACAATGATAGAAGTAGCGAAATCAGTATGTATCTATTTAGGAATTCCTTTTATAGCAGGTATGTTGACACGCTTTGTACTCGTTAAGTTAAAAGGAAGAGAGTGGTATGAAAAGGTGTTTATACCGAAGATTAGTCCACTTACACTACTTGCATTGCTATTTACAATCATCGTTATGTTCTCTTTAAAAGGAGAGATGATTGTTAGCGTGCCACTAGATGTAGTAAGAATAGCGGTTCCGTTATTAATCTATTTTATTGTAATGTTTTTCGTTTCTTTCTTTATGGGAAAAAAAATTGGTGCAAACTATCCGGTGACTACAACGTTAGCATTTACAGCAGGTAGTAATAACTTTGAGTTAGCGATTGCTGTAGCAGTTGGTGTGTTTGGTATTCATTCAGGCGCAGCGTTCGCAGCTGTGATCGGACCGTTAGTTGAAGTCCCTGTCATGATTGCACTTGTAAACGTCGCTTTTTGGTTTAAGCGTAAATATTTTAATGATCAACCAGTATAATTTAAAAACAAAGGCGGAAAACAACATGGAAAATAAAAAGACAATCTATTTCTTATGTACAGGAAATTCATGCAGAAGCCAAATGGCAGAAGCATGGGGGAAACAATATTTAGGGGATAAGTGGAATGTGTATTCTGCGGGAATCGAAGCACATGGAGTGAATCCAAATGCCATTAAAGCAATGAATGAAGTAAATATCGACATAACAAATCAAACATCAGATATAATTGATGCAAACATTTTAAATCGTGCTGATTTAGTCGTTACGCTTTGTAGTCATGCGGATTCTGTTTGTCCATCTACTCCGCCGGATGTGAATCGTGTTCATTGGGGATTTGATGATCCAGCAGGAAAAGAATGGTCTGAATTTCAACGTGTTCGTGCTGAAATTGGTGAACGTATAAAGCGATTTTCTGAAACAGGTGAATAAATAAAGGAAAGAGTCAATCTTCTAGTGTATAGGGATTGGCTCTTTTTACTATATCATTTATCTAAAGGCATATTCGGTGTGGGGTCTCAAATGCATTCTTTCAGATGGAACATACGAAAATCTAGTGAAAGTAAGCAGACTTGACCCGAAACTGCTGGATTTGAAGTAGTTTTATACAGCGAAGGAGTTTCAAATATATGCCGTCATGGAAAGCTTCTTTGGTCATTTAAAAAGTGAAGTTTTCTACTCGCAAGAGATAACAAAAGTACCCAACACAACTGTGCGAAAGATTGTGCTAGAATACATTTATTACTACAATTGTGTGCGAATTCAAGCAAACCTAAACCATCTATTCCCTAAAGAATTTAGGGAATAGATGGTTTAGGTGTTTTGATAGGTGTCCCGTTTTCGGGGGGCACTTCAATTTATTCTGATGAGTTTTTTTATAATTTATCAATAATTATTCTTTTTTCTCCGGCTGATAGGAAAGAATAACGACACCTGAATTGGTTGTTCTTGTTTCTATAAGTTTTAATGCTTTTGTATTGCTCTGGTCTTTAAAGAGACGCTTTCCGCTTCCTACGATAACGGGATTGACTATAAAGTGATATTCATCAATGAGGTCATGTTGCATTAATGTTTGTGTAAGATCACTGCTGCCATAGATTAAAAGGTTCTGACCGGGTTGTTCCTTCAGTTTCGATATTTCTTCTACAATATTACCCTTGATGAGATTTGCATTCCATTCCGCTTTTTCCAAAGTTGTTGAGGCAACAAATTTAGGCATGCTGTTCATCTTATCAGCAAAACCTTCTTCATCAGTCATAGAAGGCCAGGCAGCTGCAAAACCTTGATAGGTTACTCGCCCTAGTAGAAGCGCTTCACTTTCAAACAGTAAATCGGATTGAAATTTTGCTACTTCTTCATTGAAGTATGGAGCAGTCCAAGCTGGTTCCTCCATGACACCATCTAGTGAGAGGTACATCGATACAATTATTTTTCTCATTTTGTTCTCCTTTAGTTTTAAATTGAGATTTTTACATATTGGTAACACAATTATTAATTCTCTAGCTAGAGAAATTCTCCTTTTTTAATAGTTTCGACAAAATGTATTTATGTATGTTTCGGAATAATCTAATATACATTAACAACTTTGAAACATTGTATTACTTCTAATTTTTATGCATTATTGATTAGCTTTACTTATTGTGCTAACGAATCAGGATAGTGTGGCGACCGACTAAATAGTTGCTTATCCTCAATTATTAGAAGGGAAGTGTTATCATTTCGCGAATTGATTAGATATAGACGAGTGCTATAATTTTCTATATCTACATAAAGAGGTGACTACGCATGAATCAAAGACCGTCAGAAGAAGAATACGCTGGGAGCTCCGGCGAATATATCCGTTTGGTGCCGGACGGTAACATCATCGACATTCTGCTTGCCCAGGAAAAGCAAATGATCGAGCTCCTGGCATCGTTGACCGAAAGCCAGGCCGCATATCGGTATGCGGAAGGAAAATGGACTCTGAAAGAAGTCGTGGGCCACATTGCAGACGCGGAACGCGTCATGACCTACCGCTTGCTCCGGTTCGCAAGAGGGGACCAGACGCCTCTGACCGGTTTCGATCAGGAATTGTTCCTGCCTCCTTTCGGAAGCTGGACAACCGCGCAATTGGCCGAAGACTACCGGGCCGTACGACAATCAACGATTACATTGCTGCGCGGGCTACCAGAGGAGGCGTGGACCCGTAAGGGCACAGCCAACAACCTAAGCATTACGGCGCGCGCCCTCGCGTACGGCATTGCAGGACACGAAATTCATCACATGGGGGTCATCCGAAACCGGTACTTGATTTAATCGTCGGCTGAGGCATTTTGAATTGAACTAACGGGTAACTTTAACAAAATAAGGAATACAATTAAATATCCTAAAATATGCAAATTTTTATACATGACTGCTTGCGTATCATGGAGTGAATCCAAATGCTATTAAAGCAATGAACGAAGTAAATATCGACATAACAAATCAAACATCAGATATAATTGATGCAAACATTTTAAATCGTGCTGATTTAGTCATTACGCTTTGTAGTCATGCGGATTCTGTTTGTCCTTCAACACCTCCGCACGTGAATCGTGTTCACTGGGGATTTGATGATCCAGCAGGAAAAGAGTGGTCTGAGTTTCAGCGGGTTCGTGATGAAATTGGTAAACGTATAAAGCGATTTTCTGAAACAGGGGAGTAAATAAAGGAAAGAGTCAATCTTCTATTTTATAGGGGATTGGCTCTTTTTTATTGATTTAAAACAACTATTAAAATAAATAGAGAATATTCTGTCAAGGTGGTAAAGTTAAAATAGAGCAGTTTCAGGGGGGGGGAACATATAATTTCTGAATTAAACAAGGCTGATTTTTATAAATGTAATGGTTTAGTAAATGCACAAGGTCAATTAGAAGTCAAAGCTGTAATTACAGGGGTGAATCCTGGTCGTATATTTGTAGATAACGTGACTTCTCCTAATTCGGGGCTTATTTGGTTAGGTAATAATGATGGCTTCTTCTTTATTGGAGATGCTGGAAATGAAGAGTTTAATAAAGAAATGAATCGTTTTATTAATCATGTAATAGTACCTGAGGCGAGGAAAGTAGGACTAGATTGCTTTGAAGGAATCGGGAATCATTCGAAGTGGAATAAAACAATCGAAAGAATATTTCAGCACCGTAACTTAAAGAGTTGGAATCAAAGAGTGTATATGCTAAGAAAAGAGGATTATGAAAATCATCATGAGCCTAAATTTGAACAGGGATATACTGTGCTGAAAATGAGTAAAGCTCTCTATGAAAATAATAATAATATATTTAAGAATATTGATTTTTTACAATCAAAAATTTTAGAGTTTTGGTCTTCACCGGATTGTTTTTTCAATGAGGGGATCGGTTATTGCATTGTTTATGACGATTTAATTGTGAGTGTTTGTTTTTCAGGATTTATATTTGAAAATATACACTGCATAGATATTGAAACAATAGAGGGTTACCAAGGAAGAAAATTAGCTCAAAAGACAGCTCATAGTTTCGTAAAAGAGTGTTTGGAGAATGATATCATTCCATATTGGGACTGTATGGAATTAAATAAACCTTCTGTGGCTGTCGTAGAAAATGTAGGCTTTACAAATGTGTTTAATTACGTAGGATATTATTTTCCTTTTGAGTAAATGAAGTGTATGTTACAAACCTATCATCGAGGGTTTTTACATGGAAGGAGAATAAGATGAAACAAATAATAAAAGACATATTAATAAATTATTTTAAAGAAATCCGTACATTAGTAGTTGAAGAAGAACTACATAAGAACAGTTGGCATACCGATCTACACTATAAAATTATCGTAAATGGAGATCGGTATTCCGCACGGTTTATAAATAGCGATCGAACAATCAATCCAGCTTTTGGGCCGTTATCAAATGAACAATTGAATGAGCAAGTGCGGTTTACGTATTATTTACGAGAGCATGGAATTCCATTTATGCAGGTTAAGGAGAATAAGGCGGGGGATTCCTTTACATGTGTCACTTGGAATGAGGAACAGTACCGGTTTGTATTGTCTATTTGGATAGAAGGGGAACATGTTACTCATTGTACAGAAACGATGGCAGAAGTCTTTGGAAAGGAAGCAAGAAAGATACATGATATTTCTAGTACGTTTCAAAGCTCGACTTTTCAAAAGAAATCTCATTTAGATGGATATGGTGAGTTTATCAAGTTATTAGAAAATAAGGGTTGTACAAGTAAGGAATTGAGAGGTTATATAGATTTCGCTAAGTACCATATAGAATGCGCGCATAAGAGTAATTTAGAGTTTATTGTACAAACTGATTTAAATCCTTTAAATGTCTTATGGGATTCAAATCAGTCTGTAAAAGGAATTGTAGATTTTGAATCGATTGGATATATTGATCGTATGGAAGGGCTAGCTTTTTTAATAAAGTGGTATTCCCGGACAGAAGGAATAGAGTCACATGTAGTATGTTCGGAAGTTGCTAGTGCATTTTTAGAAGGGTATAAGGCTCATAATATTGTAACATCAAATGATTACAAAAGAATTTCTTCGTTACTATGGCTATCCGGTAGTTTGAATTGGAATTTTGTGAAGAAAGCGCTAAGTGTATTAAGTGATGAGAGGGAATTAGAAGAACATTTGGAAGTTTATAGAGTAAGAGGAGAAAGGCTATCTTCATTGTTAATTTGTACATAACATGCATTCTCCTAATTTGCGATTCGCATAAGAAGCGATATGAGGTGTTCTAAAAATGAAAATACAAATTGTATTGTTTGATGGATTTGGAGAGCTCGTCTCCTTTGCGCCTTTTGAAGTACTGAAAAGAGCGATAGAAGAAGGGGCTCCGTTTACAGTTGAATTCGTTTCAAGTGAACCAAAACAAGAAGTTACTACTTCGTTTGGAGTGACGGTGAAACTACATGATTTTTTACGCATGGATAATCGTCCAGATTTGTTAATTGTACCTGGTGGTGGCTGGAATCATAAAGCTGAACATGGGGTACGAAAGCAAGCAGAGCTTGGTACTTTAACCAAAATGATTAGAGAGATGAACAATGAAGGAACGATTGTTGCTGGAGTTTGTACAGGGGGTATGCTACTAGCTGCATCCGGTATATTGAACGGTCAAAAGGCAACAATGCATCATTTGGCGCAGGGTGAAATGAGTGAATATGGAGCAGAACTTCTTCCTTATAGAATTGTAGATCAAGGGAATGTTATTACTGCAAGAGGAGTTACTTCAGGACTTGATTTAGCTCTTTGGATTACGGAAAAGTTCGCAAGTCCTAAAATTGCAGCTGCTGTTGAATATAGAATGGAATACGAGCGGCGGGGAGTTGTTTGGAAATAATTTGATCTTAACCATGTTTTTATACTCTATAGCGTATTAGATATTGTAAAAGAGAAAGAGCCAACTTATACGAGCAGGCTCTTTTTTTATGTATTCATTCTCTATGTTTAATAATTGGGCTGAATATAACCTAACTTTATTCCCTTTGTGACAGCTTCTAAAATGAGGGGAGTTCAACATAATGGACATAAACGGTGCTTATACATGTAAAGTAAGAGGGCATGAAAATGAATAAAGACTGCTAATTTTTGTGCACTTTGATTATGTAGAAATAGGGGAGATGACATGAAAGACAATACGCCTAAGAAAATTTTATTTATTCAATCGGGAATTCCTTTTTATTATCCAATGATCGAAGCCGCAATTTTGAATAGTTTACAAAAGGTAAATAGCAATACCATTATGGTGAATCCGGAAAAAGCTATAAAAACCGCATTGAAAGTGAAACCTGATTTTATTTTGGTACTCGGTGGTTTAAACGAGGGAATTATTAGTGTCATGCCAGTCCTAAAGAGTGCGGGTTTTACTACTGGACTTTGGCTGACAGATGATCCGTATTATACGGATGTAACACAACATCTTGTGCCGTATTATGATTACATATTTACGCAAGATTTAAATTGTATCAAATTTTATAGAGGGTTAGGATGTAAGAATGTGTTTCATCTTCCGTTAGCAGCAAATCAAGATGTGTTTAAACCTTCTCAGAAAGAAGATACATATAAGTATGATCTTAGTTTTATAGGTACAGCATTTGAAAATAGACTTACCTTTGTTGATTCTATTTCAGAGTATTTAGCAGAAAAAAACATAAAAATTGTAGGATTTGGTTGGGAGAAGTTAAAGAATTATGAAAGGTTAAAGGATAAAATACAACTATTGCCACTTGCGAAGTATGAGGATGCATTGCAATTTTACGTATCGACTAAAATCAATATAAATTTACATCGTTCACCAAGTGATCAGGAATTGAATTGTAATGCTGCAAATATCCAAGCATATTCAGTAAATAATAGGACGTTTGAAATTAATGCTGTAGGTTCTTTTCAATTAACTGATATACGACCAGATGTAGCGAAGCATTACATACCTGGTGTTGAAATAGAAACGTTTAATAGTGCACGGGAGTTTATACAAAAAGCGGAGTATTATTTGGAACATGTACAAGAAAGAAAACAAATAGCAAAAAATGGACTGGATAGAACTTTGAAACATCACACATATGATAAACGTATAGTACAATTATTAAACTATATTCATTTCATAGGTGTGCAGATGTAGTCTAACCATTAATTGAAATGATAAGCGCTTAGTACTTTCTAACTTTCGTAGTCTATAAAGACCATTTATGAAAAAGGGATTTGAATAATTTTGTGGAATTTATTTATTC
This sequence comes from Bacillus cereus group sp. BfR-BA-01381, assembly GCF_022663555.1. Taxonomy (NCBI): domain Bacteria; kingdom Bacillati; phylum Bacillota; class Bacilli; order Caryophanales; family Bacillaceae; genus Bacillus; species Bacillus cereus group sp. BfR-BA-01381. The sequence continues at coordinate 48,159 of NZ_JAKUFR010000015.1, read as the reverse complement.
TGAAAAAACAATTTTGCATTGGAACTAATTTATATTTGATAATTAGAGGAGATTAAAAATGAATCACTTTTTTGTAAAATTTGGTGAATATGAAGCAAGTGTTTGTGAATGGGGAGATAAAAGTAATCCTCAAATCATTTGTTTTCATGGTTTAGGAAGTACAAAATTAAGTTTTATTGAAATCGCGGAACTTTTAAAGGATAAATATCATATTGTATCGTTTGATCTACCTGGACATGGGAAAACACCAAATTTTGAGAAGGATGAAGATTATGGTGCATTCCATTTAACAAATTGGGTAGTAGCATTACTTGAGCACATAGGAAAAGAAACCTTTTATATAGTAGCACATTCATGGGGCGCAAGCGTTGCGCTTCACTATGCAGCAGAATGTCCAGAAAAAGTGAATAAAATGGTATTGTTAGATGGTGGTTATCATCATGGCAAAATGAATGCGGATTATTTTGCGAATCTATATAAAGATGCGAAAGAAGGAGAGTGTCCACCGCGATCATTAGAAGAAGAAATTACCCATTACGAAAAAGATTTTGATGAATATATTTTTGATAGTAAAAAAGCATTCATCCAATCAGAAAAACTGGCTTACAGCAGGTGGTCACCATTACTAGAACGTGCGGTTTATGATTTAATGAGAGAAGACGATAGTAAAATAAAATGGCATGCTACTGGCGATACCGCTAGAGGTGTAATTAAGTTTCAATATACGGTGTATAAAACATTGAAACCGCATAAAATTAAAAGCGATATTTTATTGTTGTATTGTGATCTTCCCGATAATTATTTAGAAATAAGAGAATTGCAGATAGCAGAATTTAAGAAGCGTATTAATATTACGACTAAGCTTTACAAAGATACAGGGCATTTAATGCATTGGGATAGACCGGAAGAGATTGCTGAGGATGTTTTACATTGGTTCAAATAAAGAAGGTCCGTTGTTCGCATTTGAGCAACGGATTTTCTTTTGAAAAATTGAATGTAGTTGTCATAACCAGTAAGCTTAATGCTCAAAACTGAATCAGGGTTCTTGATATAAATGTGTGTATTCAGCTTCAACCGCGAGATGTAGTAGCTCCGTTATCATGAAAAGTTTGTAAGTCTCCTAAAATGAAGTAACCAAGATCACATAAACACAAATCGTCTGCTTCTACTGGATTAGGTTTCTTGCGAATTTTAAATTAAAGGTCTTATCCAAAGTTGAGAAAAATCCACATAACCAAAATATTTCATCTTAATATTCGTTAAATCTGATGAAAAAGGAATTTGACGTGTATCATAGTATAAGGGAATCATAATAGAGGATTCTATCAGTTCTTTTTCAAGATTCTTATTTAGTAAAGACCACTCTTCAAAATGTGTATGTTTGTATTTAGATAGTTGGTTTCTTAGTGATTTATTTGTTTTTAAAACTTTAGCCAATGGTGAATATCTAGCTGTTAAAAAATAATAAAATGATATCTCTTGATTCATCTCGAATACTTCACCATGAATAAAAAGGTCGACTTGTTCATTAAGTTTTTCATCCCTAAGATAGTTTTCAAATGGAACCCATTTAACTTGAAAAGGTATATTTTCTTTTTCTAAGATATTCATTAACCATTGTGTGGTTGCTTCTGTATACTGAGTAGCTTTTATAATAAGTGGTTCTTTAAATTCAGGACGTTTTCTTTTTGGGATATTGATTTGATGATCTATGTCTTTTAAACAGCTTTTAATATTTGGGATTTTTTGAGAATCATATTCATGAATATGATTTATATTGTTAGCGATAATAGAATGTAAGTAATTACGAACATCTATGTGCTGAATGGAAGAATCGCGCCAAGCATTCATAATTATAACGCCAAAACCGGAATTCCTTTCTACTTGAAAAGTAGAATTACATTTATGGTGTTTGGAAGATTGATAAATAGTATCAAATTCCAGAGGGACCTGAATGAATTCTACTGTATCTAGTAAAGGTCTTTCTTGAAAATAATCATGAAATGCTATCAATGATGTTTTCTCCAGGCTATTCTCTCCTATATAAAAACCACCGCTTCCTATGATTTGACCGTTATTTTCTTTATAAATACTTGTATTTATCATACATAACATTTGTAAACAATAACTACACCCTTTTGGGTAATGTATATCAATAATTAATGGTGATACAACTTCTATTTTTTCTATGGGTGCCCATAAGTCTTTATAGTATGTATGACTGCGTAATTTTGAGAGACATAATTTCACATCAGCCGCTGTTAAAATGGATCCATCATGAAATTTTATAGACTTTTTTAAATATAGTCTAAGCGTAGATTGAGTTAAATCCCAACTGTGAGCTATTTCAGGGAATATGTTCCCCTTTTCATCCATATAAACAAGTCGATTAAAAACATTCGCAACAATATGTGCACTATGTACATCGGCAGCCTCGAGCGGATGGATTGTTAAAAAGGGCCTCCTTCTAGGAATAATTAATTTGTCATCTGAATTATGTATATAGCCAAATTTTGAATGAAACTTAGTCATTAAGCGGAGTTTACTGTTTGGAGACCAATTATATAGTAAATATTTACTACTTTTTTCAACAGGCTGTTGGTCCATAATTTCCATTACTTGTGACTCATAGATTTGTTCTACATTTTTCAACCATTGGAGAGAGGAGGGGTTTCCCCTACCTTTTCCAGAAATGAAAGTTAGCCAACCTTCATCCATCCATTTATGTAAGTAACGTACTGTTTGCTTTGTACTTAAATTTAAAAAATCTGCTAGGTCTTGTATTTTTATATTTCCAGAAGAAAATGATTGCCATAGGTTTAGTAAAGTTTTATCCATTTTCCTATCTCCTTTTATAAGTGGACATGTTTTTCTGAAGGTGTCCATTTTTAATTTGATAAGTCTAGTTTAATATAACATTAGACAAGGGGAGGAGATACGATGAATTGGAAAGAATTTGAACAAAATATAAAAGTACGCTTAATTACATCATTTTTTAATCGTGCTGTTACATCAGCAGTAATGCCTTTTATGGCATTGTTTTTTGCTCAAGAAATAAATAAAGTATGGGCTGGTTTATTTTTAATCTTAACGGTTATGTTAAGTTTTTTTTCAAATTTAATTGGAGGTTACATTTCAGATCGATTTCAACGAAAGAAAATCTTATTGTTAACTTCTTTTTCTAGTACTTTAATGTTTTTATTCATGACTGTAAGCTTATATCCGACAGATAAGATGATTTGGTTATTTGCAATCGCTTATGTAGGTTTTATAATAACTAGCAGTCTTGGGCGTCCATCCATGCAGGCTATCATCATAGACTCAACTACACCGGAGAATCGAAAGGCTGTCTATACAATTGACTATTGGCTTATGAATCTTTCTATGGCAATTGGTGCAGCATTAGGTGGTTTTTTATACATTAATCATCAACAAGAGCTGTTTATACTACTGACTTGTGTTTCTGCTACAGTACCAATTGCATATAAAATTTGGCTAGTTACAGAAGTTAAAGAATGCTTAGAAAAAAGGCAGGAAAATATAGTACTTGATCTAATTCAAAATTATAAAATTGCTATTCAAGATAGAGCATTTTTAAGAGTTGTAATAGGGTCTACCTGCATATTTGCGGCAGAGTTTTCTTTAAACAGTTATATTGGTGTACGACTTTCAGAAACATTCAATCCAATAAGCATTGGGGACTTTGAAATAGTAGGAGTGAGGATGCTAAGTATTCTTAACATACAAAATATGCTTTTAGTAGTATGTTTAACGTTTATTATAAATAAATTTACTGATTATCTAAGTGGGAAAAAAGCGTTACTTTTAGGTCTTGTGCTCTATGGGATAGGCTATGTGGCAGTAACATCTTCAAACACTTGGTACGTACTAATTATTTTTAACTTTATTGCTACTGTTGGTGAACTTGTCTACTCACCAATCAGAAATGCAGAACAAGCTAATATGATTCCGGCTGACAAGAGAGGGTCATATTCAGCCTTTGCGGGTCTATCAGATATTGGGGCGGACCTAATTGCAAGAATGACTATTATCGTCGGTGCGTTCTTAATTCCTACGATGATGTCTGTTTATATTGGTATGATTGTAATAATGGGGGCATTTTTCCTATATAAAGGTCTGTTTGCTAGAACTAGTAGTCAATCACAGGAAAGATTGAATAACATTTCAATATAATATAATGCCTAAAATGAAATATACACTATTCTTTTTATAGAATCGTAGGATAAGTGTGTAAAGAGGGTTTATACAACTTTGGAGGGATTATCGAGGAACGAATGTCGGATAAAGAATTATTAAACACCTATCAAGGACAGAAAGTAGTAGTAGGCACTCATGGAGCTATTATGACGTTGATGATGGGTATTATGACAGTAAGTATGATTTGAATTTTTTACTACAGACATCAAAGCCAGATATATATATAGAATGGAATTCAATGGACAGAAATTGGTGGAGGTTAAAAGATTGTGGGAAATTTCATAGATTGATTTTATTCATCCATAGCTTTTCCTAGTGACGTGTATTATAAGCAAATGGGTTACTGCGGTAACTCTTTTTCTTATGGCACTGGCGGGGGACTGATTTCAAAAATCTAAAAAATTCGGTTTTTTAGCGTACAAAATTCACGTTTTGTTCTTGCTATCCCGAGGTGAAATGGGAGGGAATATTTTTGGGTAGGATATCTTTAAAGTTATTTTTTAAATCAATCCTATTTTTTTCCATATGCGGTATTGTTGTTTTTTCTATATTTCAGATTATTTTTGTCTGGAGTGTTTCGACAGGATTAGGGAGAGATGATATAGTCGGATTTTCTGATAATAAGTATGTAATTGGTCGTCCGCCTGTTAGCTATAATTTATATAAAAAAGATAGTGGGGAAACTATATTAGATAATGTTATTGGTTATAAAAAAGGGAAAACTAAAAGCTATATTCGGAATGAAATTGAATTTGTAGTGATAAATGAGACAAAGGGTAGCTATGAATTGTATAAAATAGAAAAGGCTTCAGAAAAGGATATAGAACGGCTGAAAGAAATGAAGAAATTAGAATAAGAGAGACTATCTGAAAGGTAAAAATGTACACTTGTTATTGTTAGATCTAAAAAATGGTTTAGACTGATAACTGGGTTTTATTTTATGAAAAGAATTATTATTAAAATAAAGCATTAGGGGTTCAGTCCCATACCCTCAAGCTAATATTTTGAAGTGTCCTCAAAACGAAAATTTTCTTCGTTTTGGGGGTATTATGAAATTCTTAAGTTGATGGGCATGCAACTGTACCCCATATTAGAAAAAATGATATTTTGATGCAAAGTTATGGTGCAAGCAAGAGCATTACAGTTCTATTACCAATTCATTTTTTGCTATAATAGATGCGTGGCAGGACATAGATAGAAAGATACTGCTAGTAATTTATACTTAAAGTAGGGAGTTTGAACAGAGTTATGGGGACAGAAAAAGAAATTAGTTCCGCTAAATTAATATGGAAGATGACGCGCCCGCATACGTTAACGGCGACGTTTTCTCCTGTAATTTTAGGGACAGTGGCATCACTTTATGTTGCCAAAATTGATTGGCTTTTATTTATTGCGATGATGGTTGCATGTTTAGCATTGCAAATAGCAACGAATTTATTTAATGAGTACTATGATTTCAAACGTGGATTAGATACAGCTGATTCTGTTGGAATTGGTGGCGGAATTGTCCGTCATGGATTGAAACCAAAAAATGTTTTAACAGTTGCACTTTTATTGTATGTAGTAGCAGCATTTATTGGAGTTTATATTTGTATGAATAGTAGCTGGTGGTTAGTTGTCATCGGTTTAATTGGAATGGCGGTTGGCTATTTATATACAGGTGGTCCATTACCAATTGCGTACACTCCGTTTGGGGAATTAGTTTCTGGATTGTTGATGGGGACATGCTTTGTACTTATTGCTTTCTTTATTCAAACGAATACGATAACGACTGAAAGTGTATTAATTTCCATTCCAATTGGAATTTTAGTCGGTGCAATCAACATGTCAAATAACATCCGAGATATCGAAGAAGATATTAAAGGTGGAAGGAAGACATTAGTCATCCTCCTTGGGAGAGAAAAAGCAGTAGTAACACTAGCTGTAGCCTTTTTCATTGCTTATTTATGGATCGCTGTAATTGTATTAATGGGTTATATAAGCCCTTGGGCATTAGTGATGTTCCTAGGTTTGAGAAAGCCAATCTCCGCCATTCAAAGTTTCCAAAAAGGAGCAAAGGATCCAGGGTATATGCGCATCGCAATGAAATCAACAGCGATGACAAATACGATTTTTGGCTTTTTATTATCAGCAGGATTATTAATAAGTTACTGGTTTTAAATAAAAATATTGTTAAGTAACTTAACCCCAATTTCTCAATTTTAATATGGAGAGATTGGGGTTTTTATTTTGACTATGTTTAACGTTAAGAGTCGAAATGCAAATACCAATAAATTGCAACTTCATCACTTGTCATATTTAAGCCTTTATAAACAAGAAAATCAAACCCACCAATTACAAATCCACATTTTTCATAGAACTTACATGCTGCGACATTATTATTTTGCGTTTCAAGCATGATACCTGGCATGTTGCCTTCTTTTGCCCACTGTTTTGCTTGAACAACTAATCTTTTACCAACCCCGAGTGTACGATATTTTTTATCCACCGTTATATCTTCTATGTAAGCATAGTGATTCCAATTCTTTTTCAATACTATGAATCCAATGATTTGGTTATGTAACAGTGCTATGTAAATTATTTGATTTGGCTTATTTATATATTCATTGTACGCCAGTTCTTCATTATCATTTTGTAAATAACTTTTTTCATAACTCGGAACGTCTTCTACTGTATATTCTATGCGTCTATTTACTTTTGAAAGAGAAAGCATTAACCGAGCATTCACTATAAAACTGTCATCAATCTCCGGGAAATTATCTAAATCATTTGTTTCTAACTCCCTAATTAAAAGGCTCATCGTGATACCTCCAAATCATATTATTTCTTCTGGTTCTTTATGTAATCCAATTTCATTCCAATTACAAAATTATAATAGAATTTCAATAGTAAGGTTATCTCTGTATTTTATCTTAATACCGGTATTCTTGTATCTTAATATAAAAATGATATTTAGAAAGATTAGTGTTTTTTATTTTGGGTGTATATTCGGTGTTCAAATTTAACTGTATTAGAGAAACAAATATTTTGCAGAAGAGTGAATGTAATAGGCTATTCTTTAACTGGTTTCGACATTATCTGCATTTTATCTTTATCCGTCTCTATTAATCTATTTATTGTAAATACCGGCTGAAACTAACGATTCAGCCTTATAAATAATTAATAGGGAAAGGATCGAAACATCATGAAAGAATCGCAAAGTAAGAAAAAAACAAGTGTAGTAACGAAGGCAATAATATCTCTAGGAGTTGTTTTAGCAGCGACATTTTTCACATTCTTTTTAATTGGGAAATGGAATGCTATCCCGGCGAAGGGAGTAGCAAATGAAAGTATGAATCAAGTTAATACGCAGCAACAAGAAAGGAATAAGGGAACATTACCGGAAAAACAGAAAAGACCTGATGGAAAACCGTTAGGAAAGGTTGTTTATTTAACATTCGATGACGGCCCTAGTGAATTAACTGGGAAATTTTTAGATGTATTAAAAGAGCAAAATGTTGCTTCGACATTTTTTATGCAAGGTAGTAATTTACAAAATACAGGTTTTCAGGAAAACGTAAAAAGAGCGGTAAAAGAAGGACATTATATTGGTGCTCATAGTATGACACATAATAGTGATAAGCTATACAAAAAAGGACAATTTGTACCGGAGATGAAAGAAACGTTAGCTCTAATTCATAATATCACAGGCACAACTCCTAAACTGGTTCGTCCGCCATATGGATCTGCACCAGGATTAAAGGGTGATGAAATTCGTAATCAAATTGTAGAAGCAGGAATGAAAGTTTGGGATTGGACTATAGACTCAAATGATTGGAAATTAAAAGATAATTCAACTCAAATTATTGAAAATGTAAAGAAACAAACAACAGAAGAGGTAGAAGTTGTTTTAATGCATGAAAAGGCGCAAACATTACAAGCTCTCCCTGAAATTATTACATTTTATAAAGAGCAAGGGTATGAATTTGGGGTATATAATGATGAGGATCATTTTTGTCTAAACTTCCAGAAAGATCAACGTCTATAGTATAAATATAGTTATTTTAAAAAGATGTTTTTATTACTAAAACAATAACTAATACAAAGTCGATTTCCATGAAGTGTCCCCCGATTGTTAAGCAGATTCTAACAATCGGGGGATTTTTTATATTCAAATTCTCTTAGCGTACGAAATTCGCGTTTTTCTCCGTAGCGAAACAGGGCTCATATGCTCTAACCTCATTCTATTAGTAAATAGCCTGCAATCATTATCCTCTGTACATGAAATAAATTTGATTTGTAATATAATCTGAACTAAAATGAAGTCCATTTCTTATCCACCACATGATGATTCCTACCAATGAGGCAGTTTTAATCTCAATAGCGACATAATTTGCTGGTAGCTCTGTCTCACTATTATTCCTTCTCGTTTCTACTAATCGCTTTATTAATAGAAATAATTGTTCTTCAAAATGATTCATATTAAATAAAATGGATAAATAATTTCGATGAGTATATAAATAATCAAGCAATTGTGTTAGCTGTTGTTTTTCGGATAAATCACTTACGTGTATTAAAGCAGTAATTTTATTAGAAAGTTCATTTAAAATTTCATCAGTGAGCTGCATGAGTAAATCCTGAATATCTTGATAGTGTAAGTAAAATGTTGTCCGATTTAACCCAGCTTTGTTTGCTATTTTCTGAACTGTTAAATTTGAAATAGTAGATTCCTCTTGTAAAAGGGAATAGACGGCATTTTTAAACATTTCTCTTGAACGAAGTGTACGAGGATCCTCTTTTTTAGATGTAGACATTTTTAAACTCCTTTATAGATTTTTCTTTGACTTTCTCGACAAAGCATATTTTCAATGTCGATTAATGAACATTTTCAACAAAATTGTTCATGGTCAGGAATATGTATCTTTGTTACTATGAATTTTATCGACACTGTGTCGATAATGCAACTATGGAAAAAGGGAGTTTACAAATGGAGAAGGGAATAACAGAAAGAAATAAGAAAGTTTTATTAATTGTACTAATTGCTGGATGTTTTTTATCGACATTAAACCAGACGTTACTTAATGTGGCAATGAGTAACTTAATGGAGGTATTTGATGTTACAGCTGCAACTGTACAATGGTTATCAACAGGTTTTATGCTCGTAAACGGTGTGTTAGTGCCAATTACGGCATTTTTAATGAAACGTTTTACAACAAGGCAATTATTTACTAGCTCAATGCTTTTTTTATTCATCGGAACATTACTATGTGCCGGTGCCATCAATTTTGGCATGTTATTAACAGGAAGAATGATTCAAGCAATTGGGGCGGGAATTATTATGCCGCTCATGATGACAGTTATTTTATATTTATGCCCTAGTAAAAAGCGCGGGAGTGTTATGGGAACTATCGGCTTTGCCATGATTTTTGCGCCAGCAATCGCTCCAACGTTATCTGGTTTTATCATTGAATATGTATCATGGAGATGGTTATTTATTGGATTAGCTCCATTTGTATTCATCGTCATTATTCTTGCACTGAAATATTTAATGAACGTTGCAGATACGACAAAAGCAAGGTTGGATATTGTAAGCGTCATTTTATCAACGATTGGCTTTGGTTGTGTTTTATTTGGATTCAGTAGTGCAGGAAGTAAGGGATGGGGTCATCCAATTGTTATTACAACAATCATTACCGGGATAATTGTTACAGCGTTATTTTGCTTACGTCAAATAAAGTCTAACGATCCATTATTAAATTTATCCGTATTTAAGTATAAAATTTTTACTCTTACATCAGTGATAAACGTACTCGTCACGATGATTATGTATGCTGATTTAATTCTTTTACCGATTTACTTACAAAATGGAAGAGGCTTTACCGCATTTGAAACAGGTTTGCTTCTATTACCTGGAGCTGTTATTAATGCATTCTTATCACCTATTACAGGTAAAATGTATGATAAATACGGAGCAAAACCACTCTTTATTACAGGGTTAGTATTTATTATTATTTCGATGTGGGGTGTAATTGATTTAACTGAATCTACAACGTATATGTATGTAATGGTGCGCACTATTATTTTGCGAATTGGGTTAAGTTTCATTTCAATGCCTTTAAATACAGCAGGACTAAATGCTTTACCTAGAGAATTAGGTTCACATGGTTCAGCGGTAAATAATACGATTCGTCAATTAGCAGGTGCTATTGGAACAGCAGTTGTTATTACTATATATACGACTCAAGCAACTTCACACGCTTCAGAGTTATCTTTAGAAAATGGAAGCATTGCCGCTATTCAACTAGCGAAATTATCTTCTATTTTCGGCTCAGGTGATGCCTATCTATTTATGTTATTCTTATCTTTTGTAGCATTAATCTTTGCATGTTTCATGCCTAAAAAGGTGGCGACTCAAAAACTTGAAAAAGAAGCAAGTAATTAGAATGGTTTATAGGGTTGTTTAGAAAGTGTATGATGAAAGAAAAGTAAGTGATCTAATATTGAGGTACTTGTTTTTCTTTTTATCGAAATAATATAAAAAGGACTCTTAATTTTATAAGAGTTCTTTTTTGCTACCCCTATAAATTCTTCTCAATAATTGAAAATAAAATCAATCCAGATTATTATATTGTTATTGTAAATTTATTTTATTGAAGGAGGATACATAGATGAAAAGCTCAAAAGGCTCTATTGAATCAGAGATAAGCAAAGCAATTACGCACTGGGAGAAGGACTACTTAGGACGCGGGTCTATATCCGTTAAGACAGATATATTACGAGATATGATTATCGTAAATTTACAAGGTATTTTAACACCGGCTGAATATACTGTTTGCGAAACAAAAGACGGTATGCTAACGATAAAGAAAAATCGTTCGGAGCTAGTTGAATCTGGAATTGACGATTTGAAAGGGATTATACTCGAATTGAGTGGAGAAAAAGTGAAAAGTTTCCATACGGATATAAGTTCGCGTACAGGTGAACGAGTAATGATTTTTAAATTGTTTCATAATCTTGAGGAAAAGTTTTAAAAATTAAAACCACCGTAGAGTTAGAGGGAGATAATTAAGAAACCTAAAAATTTCGCACTTTATTTACATTTATTAACATGATAATAATTAAAAATTTGAAGTTATTTACGTATAATAAATCTTAAAAACAGATAAAAAATTGACAAACTGCTTAATATGGTTTATCTTATAATTGTTTTAAAAATTAATAGATGCTTATTTTAACTGTTTGCTATAATTAAGGCTTTAGCATTTTTTTAATATGTAATATTGACTAAATGAAAAAGTTTCTTAATGAAAAGATGGCGCATAACATAAATTGATATATTGGTTGTATAATCTAGGAGATCAGAAATATACTTTTCTTTTTAATAGGAGTAATACATACATTCTTTTATAAAATGGGAGCTCTTCAAAAAACTTTATTGAAGTTAGTTGAAGGGAAACCGACAATCTCCATAATTCAATGATGATATAAAATCATTGAATTATGGAAGTTGTCGGTTTTTTTTATGGAAAAAACGATGTACTAAAAAGAGTGAATGAAAATTGAAATTAAAAAAACTATCGTAATGAAAAGGAATTTTTATAGGTTATTTTCGTTTAGAAGGGAGTATTGTACATGTTAATTTCGCTAAGTTCATCAACATTGTTAATATTATTTTTTATCGCGCTTAGTGCTTCTTGTCTAAGTGGATTATTGTTTTTACATGCAAGGATGCCTTTACGTTTTGTTTATATCCATATTGGTATCGCTGCATTGCCTTCATTGGTTTCTTTACTCGCACTTGTTAATCACAATGGAGATAGGGTTGTAGGGCCTTGGCATTTAGATACTTTAGCTTGGTTCATGGCTTTCTTTGTTCTTACAATTGGCTTAATCATTCAACGTTTTTCTATACGTTACTTACTGGGGGATCGCTCATATCGAAAATACTTTGCACTTTTTACATTTACTACAGGTGTATCTTCGGTTGCATGGTTAAGTAATGATCTTCGTTTCATGATTATTTGTTGGGGAGCAACTCTTATAGGATTGGTTTTACTCATAGGTCTAAATAAAGGATGGAAAGTAGTTAGTGAAGCAACAAAAATCTCTGGCTATTTATTTACAATAAGCTGGATCGCCTTGCTAGCAGCTATCATTTGGCTTTTTCAAATCACTGGACAGTGGCAGTTAACATCAGTTGTAACGAATGAAAATGTAGCTCAATTTGGAACGTTGGAGAAAACAGGAATTAACTTATTTATTATAGTAGCTGTGATGATTCCAGCAGCACAATGGCCTTTCCAAAGATGGTTAATTGAGTCGGCTGTTGCTCCAACTCCTGTTTCTGCTATTATGCATGCGGGGTTAGTAAATGCTGGCGGTATCATGTTAACTAGATTTTCGCCACTGTTTCATGATGATATTGCACAAATCATTTTACTAATTTTCTCTAGTATTTCTGTTTTAATCGGAACAGGAATTAGCCTAGTTCAGGTTGATTATAAACGTCAGCTAGTGGGATCAACTATTGCACAAATGGGGTTTATGCTGATTCAATGCGCATTAGGAGCTTATTTAGCGGCTGTTATTCATTTAATTTTACATGGTTTGTTTAAAGCTACACTGTTTTTACAAGCTGGTTCTTCCGTACAACGTTTTGGGGAAGTGAAGCAGTCTAATGAAAAGATGTCCAATTTATGGATGATAGTCGGGCGTGTTTTCGGATTATTTATAGTGATTGCATTTTGGTTTACGACTTCTGGAGAAGGGTATCAATTCGTTAGTGCGTTCGTCTTAGGGTGGTCATTATACTTTTCATGGAAACAGCTTGTTGTTTTTGGAGAGGGAAGAATGGGAAGAATTGTTGGTCTATTTATTTTAGCTGGATTTTCTCTCATTTACTTTACAGTTCATAATTCTCTTTATAAATGGTTGCATACTGACATGTATCAAAGCGTTCAACCTTCAGCTCCAGCCGTTATTTTTGTTATATGTCTCTTATTATTTGGTAGTGCTATTAGTACTCTCGTTACTCGTAACCAATCCTCTACTATATTTGCTGTAATGTACCTTTGGTTCGTTCGAGTAGGTGAGGCGAGAAGAAAGTCAGTAGAAAGTCATCCAAGCTATCTGAAACATTATGTATCAAAAGGAGGTAATCAGTGATGGGCATATCGTCAATCGTAACGAAAGAAACTTTAAAAAAGAAAGAGACAAACATTGAAGTACAAGAAAATAATATGAATGATTTAGTTAAATCTGCTAGCCGAGTGATTGCACCACTTTGGCCGATTGCTACATTTGCAGCTCATCACCCTTGGATGGGGCTTGAAAAACAATCATTTGAACAAGTTGCAGATTGGTTAAAAGAAATTCGTAATGTGGATATATATCCGAGTGCTTCTATGATTCATTCGGCAAAGGCAAAAGGGGAGATTGAGGAATTATTTTTACAAAGTGGCTTGTCTCGTTGGCTTGATTCACAATCTTTTCATATTCCGCGAGAGAAAGCGGAGCGTTTTTGCCAAGAAGCTTTAAAGTTAGAAAGATTACCTTCTAGTTTGTTATCATCGCCAGAAGTAAATAAACTGGCAGAAGAAATGAGCTATATAAATACAAGAAGTATGAAAGACTCTTCTATGCAACCTGTAAGTACACTTATAGAGAATCAAAAGGGTGAAAACCTATCTGATATTCTTAATTATCACATCATTAAATGGTGTAAATTATATTTGGATGACTCCGGGGCAAGCTGGACGATGCCAAACCGAGAGAAAGGCTTGTATCGTGCATGGCACCACCTTATTACATTTGATCCAGCGCTCAGTAAAAATGAGCGTAAAGTTTTAAAAGAGTGGCCACAAGATGCCCAGGGAGCTTTAACAAAAGCATTATCTGAACTAGGAATTTCTGAATCTAACAAGCAAGCTTACCTTGAAGGTCACTTGCTTGCTTTGCCTGGATGGGCAGGAATGATACGATGGCGTTCCCAACAATCAATTCAGGAACAGGAACTCGTTATAGAATATTTAGCAGTTCGAATTTCTATGGAGCTAGCCATTGTAAAACCTTATTTACCTATAAAAATTCAAAAGGTTGAGAAAAAAGTTGAGGTTGTCCCACTTATAGCTTCTTGGATCTATTGGGGGGATATTTCAATAGAGGAATGGTTACAAATGTCTGCCACTGAACAAAGTGAATTATTAGCATTTGCCTATCGTTTTGATGAAAATATTCGCAAGAAACTTTGGCTGGAAGCTTGGGAACAGACGCATGCTGAGCAATTAAGGGAGAAGATCGCTTCTAAACAACGTGCAACGAATGATAAAAAACATGTATTAGCTCAATTAGCATTCTGTATTGATGTACGTTCAGAACCGTTTCGTCGCCACCTAGAAAAATTAGGTCCGTTCGAAACGTTTGGAATAGCCGGTTTCTTCGGGTTACCAATTGCGACTAGTGAACTAGGTAGTAATGAAAGTCATCCTTCTTTGCCAGTTATATTAAAACCGAAACATCAAATAAAAGAACTCACGGATGAAAAGGAATTTAAAAATTATAAACAACGCAAGAAGATAGACAGCTCAGTAAGTTATACGTTTAAGACGATGAAACAAAATGTATTGACAAGTATGTTGTTACCTGAGGTAAGTGGCCCTTTACTTGGCTTACAAATGGTGACAAGAAGTTTTGTGCCAAGAAGAGTAGGCAGTTTCATTCGTAACCTTCGTAAAACGATGTTACAAAAACCTGATACAACATTCTCACTTAATCATGTTCATGATACAAAATGTGAGATACCGATCGGTTTTACGAAAGAAGAAAAAGTGAACTATGTGCGTCAAGCTTTAAAAATGGTGGGATTGACAGAAAAATTCGCGCCTTTAGTTGTAATGTGCGGACATAGTAGTCAAAGTACGAACAATCCTTATGCTGCAGCGCTTGAGTGTGGTGCTTGTGGCGGAGCAGCAGGAGGATTCAATGCAAGAGTTTTTGCTACTTTATGTAATCTTCCAGAAGTAAGAGAGGCATTGTCTGCTGAAGGTATTAAAATTCCTGAGGATACCATTTTTGTAGCAGCTGAACATAAAACAACAGTGGACGAATTGGAATGGATTTACGTCCCAAAACTTTCGGAAGCTGCGCAAGAAGCATTTGATCGTATTGAGTCGGTTATGCCAAATGTGAGCCAACATGCAAACAGAGAGCGTTTAACACAATTACCTAATTTTAAAACGAAAATAAAAAATCCGAGTAAAGAGGCACATCGATTTGCAGAAGATTGGAGTGAAATACGTCCAGAATGGGGATTAGCCCGTAATGCATCTTTTATCATCGGACAGCGAGAATTAACGCAGGATTGTGACTTAGAAGGTAGGGCTTTCCTTCATAATTATGATTGGAAACAGGATGAAAGTGGCGATATATTAGCTAGCATCATAGCGGGACCAGGAACAGTAGCGCAGTGGATCAATCTACAATATTACGCTTCAACTGTAGCCCCTCATTATTATGGTAGTGGGAATAAAACAACACAAACTGTAACGGCAGGTCTCGGTGTTATGCAAGGAAATGCAAGTGATTTGTTATCAGGCTTACCTTGGCAATCCGTAATGCAGTCAGATAATGAGACGTATCACTCACCACTTCGTTTACTCATTGTAATTCAAGCGCCTACTAAATATATAGAACGTTTGCTAAAGAATGATTTCACATTTCGAGAAAAAGTTCAAAATGGGTGGGTTAGACTGGCGAGTGTTGATCCAGAAGGACAATGGAAAAATTGGTAACAATCATGTCATGAATAATCAACTATCGTTACTAGTTTAAAAGTTTCATAAATACAATCATGAAGAAGGAGTGCTATATATGAATGCAAAGAATAAAAAGGTTTTATTGTTAACAGACATTGAACACGGGATAGAGCCTATTATCCAACAAGTAACTAACGTTCAACGAGAAAACATGTTGACTATACACAGCTACGATTCTGTAATTGTACATCCTTATGGAGATATAATGAGATCTATTATTATTGCTATTTATGAAGAAAATGTGGAAGAAATTTTTGTTGTCGGAATAGAGGATAAAGAAACTAATGTAGTTAATCTACAAATTCAACGTGATTCCATAAAAAATAACAAGGAACTAGACTATCTCTTTAAAAATTGCATGCCTGAATTTTCAAGTGGTAGTCTTGAGGAATGGCTAAGTGGAAAAGAAAATGTTAGTGAAAATATTGAGAAGAGTATAGATATGATTCGTCATCATCCGTTAGTGCCTTCTAATGTTAAAGTTCATGGTTTCAAGATTGATAGAACAGGTGGAAAAGAAACAGTTGTTGAAGTTTCTGCTAATCAAGTAGTAAAACAAATGCATTCTTATGTGTAAATTATCGATAGATAAGCAACTTTTATTTGGACTTATGTCTTTTACAAAGAGCAAAAGAAATCTTCTATAAATGGGGATCTTTTGCTCTTTTTGTTTGAATTTTTAATGTGTTTTATAGGAGATATCTAATATGTACATAATAAAAATATATAACCTTTTGGATGAAATTTTAAGGACGGATTAGCAGGTGGGAAATAAAAGTTTATGTTGTGATTTATTTTAAGATTATTATTAAAAATAATGGAGATTCTTTAATTATGACAATAAAACAGTTAAAACCTAAAATAATATGGAAAAAAAGAATGTTGCTAACTATTTGTATTGTTTTCGGATTGATTATTGCGGGAGTTGTTTTTTGGAATGTTTCACCTATTCCAAAAGCGTTTCTCATAAAAAAAGCATTTGAAGGTGGAATGTTTGTTCAATCTAACAATTATAAAAATGCTCTAAAAGAGACACGAATTGTTAAAGATATCAATTATAATTCTAAATTTCCTGATGGTACATTAGATATTATTTATCCCAAAAACCTTACGGGAAAAAAATCTGTTATTTTTTGGGTGCACGGGGGTGGGTTTGTAGGTGGAGATAAATCAGACATTACTGGTTATGCAGTAGAATTAGCTGCTCGTGGTTATACAGTAATAAATATAAATTATGCTCTTGCTCCTAAAAGAAAGTATCCTACACCAGTACTACAACTTGGTGAGGCTTACGAATATATAAAAGAAAATGCAAAGAAATATAATGTGAAACTAGATGACCTGTATTTTGCCGGAGATTCTGCTGGAGCGCAAATATCTGGACAATTCGTTACTATTCAAACATCTCCAGATTATGCGAAATTAACTGGAATCGACGCTATTGTTGCTCCTTCTACAATTAAAGGTATACTGCTATTTTGCGGTCCGTATAATATGCCTGCATTAGCTAAAATGGAAACATCCAAAGAAGTGCAAGACTTTATGCGTACTACTGGCTGGGCTTACTTTGGGAAAAAGAAGTTTGAAACATTACCTGAAATGGAAATCGCCTCTATTTATCAACACGTTACAAAAGATTATCCACCAACGTTCATTACAGATGGAAATACTGCATCATTTGAAGAGCAAGCTAAAGCATTAGCTTCTACTTTACAAAATAAAGGAGTACCTGTAGATACACTTTTCTTCGATAAAAATATCTCTGGGAAGTTAGCGCATGAATTTCAATTTAAAATGAACACTCCAGCAGGTCAAGAAGCTTTTAACCAAGTTCTTAAATTTCTAAATGAAAATAAATAATATATACTATTAACTTTTTATAAGCTTAGTTTAATACCAAATATGAGTGGACAAACATATTGTACTAATAATTTAATGATAGCAAGAATAATTTTGATAAGAAGTATATAGTAAGAATGATTTGGAGATACAGATGGGGATATAACTATTTTATTTAGGACGGTGCACTTTAAATGGATTTACAGACAGGGAAATTATATTGGAACACAACTTTTTCTAATACACCTTCTTATCCTCAATTGGAAGAAGATATAAAATGTGACGTACTAATAATAGGAGCAGGGAGTTCCGGTGCTCAATCCGCATACTATTTAAGTGAATCAGATTTAAAGATTGTTGTCGTTGATAAAAGAAAGGTAGGACACGGAAGTAACCTTACAAATACAGCACTTATTCAATATTTAGGTGACAAGATGTTTTTTGAACTTGTAAATACATTTGGAGAAGAGTATGCAGTTAAGCATATGAAATTATGTGAACAAGCTATTAATGATATTGAATATGCTGATCAAAATTCACCTTATTGCTCTGACTTTAAACGACGTGACAGTTTATATTATGCAAGTTATGAAGAGGATATAAAGAAATTAGAGAAAGAACTGTATTATTTACATAAGCATGATTTTAAAGCGACTTGGCTATCAGAGGAACAAATTGGACAGAGATATCCATTTAAAAAACGTGCAGCTATTTATACGTATAACGATGGTGAAATAAATCCGTATAAATTTACACATAGTTTATTAAAACAAGCTTCTAATAAAGGAGTCCACATTTATGAAGATACGGAGATTGTTGGCAAAAAGTTAGAGAAAGAACGTGCTGTTTTTTATACAAAAGGGGGCAATTCTATTACTGCCAATAAAGTAATTGTGGCTGCAGGATATGAAGGTTTGGAATTTAAAAAGGAAAAGAACGCTACACTAATTAGCTCGTATGCAATTGTTACTAATCCTGTAGAAGATTTATCTTCTTGGTATAAACGTACTCTCATTTGGGAAACTGCGAGACCATATATTTATATGAGAACTACTGCAGATAACAGGATTATTATAGGTGGGTTAGATGAAGATACAAACATTGCTCAAGAAAGAGATTCAAAATTAATCCATAAAAAAGAGAAATTAGTGAATGAATTTAATAAGCTCTTTCCAAATATTACGGTTGAACCTGAATTTTATTTAAGCGCTTTTTATGGTGGTACTCATGATGGTTTACCTATAATTGGAATGTATGAAGAGTTTCCAAATTGTCACTTTATCTATGCGTATGGAGATAATGGATTAGTATATAGTATGGCACTTTCTAAAATGGTTCGAGATGTAATTATTAGCGGTTCAAGTCCAGATTTGAATTTATATTTACAAACTAGACCAAAACTAAATGAATAAGCTATATGTACGCAAAATCACAGTAGTATAAAGAAGTGATCGTTTTAACGGTTTTAATTATTTTATATAAGAAGCAATTCTACATTTGTAATCTCTCCAATATATTTTGGGGGGATTTATTTTTTTATTGAAAAATAGTCTAATTAAACTATAATGAGTATATAGTTTAATTAGACTATTTATTCTGTTGGGTGTGAAAAAAGGAGGAAAGAGGTATGGTTGCAAAAGAGACCAACTTACGCTTAGTAATAGCTGGTTTAATGCTAGGCATTTTAATGGCTGCAATGGATAATACAATTGTTGCTACTTCAATTGGTACAATTGTCTCAGATTTGGGTGGATTGGATAAATTCGTCTGGGTTACTTCTGCTTATATGGTTGCAGTTATGGCTGGTATGCCTATTTTTGGGAAATTATCTGATATGTATGGTAGAAAGAGGTTCTATATTTTTGGTTTATTAATCTTCTTAATTGGTTCTGCATTATGTGGTACTGCGCAAAGCATTGTTCAGCTAAGTATTTATCGTGCAATTCAAGGTATAGGTGGGGGTGCACTTATGCCAATCGCCTTTACCATTGTATTTGATATTTTTCCTATTGAAAAAAGAGGAAAAATGACTGGATTATTAGGGGCCGTATTTGGTTCTTCAAGTGTATTAGGACCTTTATTAGGCGCGTATATAACAGAAAATATTAGTTGGCATTGGATTTTTTACGTCAATATTCCAATTGGTTTAATGTCATTAATTTTTATTTTAAAAGCTTATAAAGAAAATAATCCACCTACTAAGCAAAATATTGATTGGTGGGGGGCGATAACGCTCGTAATAGCAGTAATTAGCTTAATGTTCGCTTTAGAATTAGGAGGAAAAGAGTTTAAGTGGGATTCGATACAAATCATTGGGTTATTTACATCGTTTATTGTATTTTTTATTGGCTTCCTATTGGTAGAAAGAAAAGTGAAAGATCCGATCATATCATTTTGGATGTTTAAGCGTAAGGAGTTTGCAATATCTCAAATTATTACATTTTTCTATGGAGCAACATTTGTTATTTTAACAGTATTCATTCCTATTTTTGTTCAGGCTGTATATGGTGGAACAGCAACTAATGCTGGATTAATTTTAACACCAATGATGTTAGGTTCTGTCGTAGGTAGTGCCATTGGCGGAATATTTCAAACGAAAATTAGTTACCGCAACTTAATGTTATTATCTGTAATATCCTTTGGGATAGGTATGTATTTATTAGGAACGATGGATCCGCAAACAAGCCGTGCACTTTTAACGATATACATGATTATAACGGGATTTGGGGTTGGATTTTCGTTTTCTTTACTTCCTACAGTTTCTATTCATAATATGGAACCGAGATTCCGTGGCTCAGCTACTTCAACAAATTCATTCTTTCGTTCACTAGGTATGACAATTGGGGTAACGATTTTTGGCTCCATTCAAAATAGTACCTTTACAGCTAATTTAAAGGATGCTTTTAAGGGAATAGAACACGGTTCCAGCATGTTAAATAATTTAGGTGATCCAAGTGCAATATTTCGCTCAGATATAAGGGCCAGTATCCCTACTTTTATTCTTGAAAAAATTATAGCCGCTATGTCATCTTCAATTACTACTGTATTTCTATTAGCTTTAATTCCAATTATCGTTTCATTTATGGCAATATTATTTATGGGGAATGTCAAAGCTGGTACAAAGGATAATAAAGTGAATTCGAATTCATAAATTTTATAAAACAAAAAGATTCTTTGCTTATTTTTAGCTTATACTATTGGTATAGGTTATTAAGGAGTGGAGAATTATGAATACAAAGCTTTTTATGCTGGGTCTTCTTATGGAGAAGAATAGACATCCGTATGAAGTCCAGCAACTTTTAAAAAATAGTGAAATGAAATATTATATAAAAATTACAAAAGGCTCTTTATATTATACATTTGAGCAACTTGAAAAGAAGGGCTTTATAGAAGTTGTTGATATTATTCGTAATGAACAACGCCCTGAACGGACTATTTACGGTATTACTCAAAGTGGTAAACAAGAATTTGAGCATTTATTATTAGAGCAAATGATAAAGAAAGAGGATATGCATCGTCCTATATATGAAGCGTTACTTTTTGCACAATATGGGGAGGAACAATTAATTCTAGAACAGCTAAAAATTAAAATCTCTCAACTGACGTTATATCTTACTACTCTTCAAAAAGTATATGAAGAGAAGTGTGGAAAAGAGAGTTTAGCTAAGCTATATATATTATCTAGTGTCATTTTACATTTAAGAACAGAGTTAAAGATTTTACAGAGTTTATATAATAACGTAAAAAATGAAAAGATAGATAATATAGGAAATGATGTACTTAGAGAGATAGAAAATCAATGTTTATAATGAAGAAGATTATAAAATAAAAAGAACGATTGTTATAATCATTTAAAAATAACAGAAGTACTTGTTCTAATAAAAAATGAATTGTGCTTTAAGAATCAGAAGGGATAGCCATGCAAAATAAAATTATTGTTATGTTTCAAAAAGATTTTCGCTTATATGATAACCCAGCTCTATTTGAAGCTACTCAGTCCGGTGAGGTTGTTCCGGTATATGTACATGATGAAACTTTTTCAATGGGAAGTGCGTCAAAGTGGTGGTTACACCATGCAATAATAGATGTAAAGAAGCAACTTGAGGCATTGGGCTCTACTTTAATCATTCGTAAAGGAAGTACGGAGGAAGAAATACTTTCTCTCATAGAACAGTTAGGTATAACGGCTGTATATTGGAATATTTGTTATGATCCGGACAGATTACAATTTAATCAAAACATGAAAATGATGTTAGAAGATAAAGGTATTACATGTAAGGAATTTAATTCACATTTATTATTAGAACCGTGGATGATTAAAAAGAAAGATAACACTGAATATAAGGTGTTTACGCCTTTTTATAATGCATTTCAAAAGCAGGTAATATCTAAACCTATTAGTAAAGTGCAGAGTATAAAATGGGGAAGTTCTTTACCAGAAAGCTTATCTGTTACAGAATTACACTTGCTGCCGACTATACCGTGGACATCTCATATAGAATCAATATGGGATCCTACAGAAGAAGGGGCATACAAAACATGTAAGAAATTTTTCTCTAGCAAATTAGCCTCTTATAGTGAAGGAAGAGATTTTCCAAATCAAAATGCTCATTCGATGTTGGCACCTTATCTTTCATTTGGTCAAATATCAGTGAGGTGGATGTATCATTACTTAATCAATAAAAGTACCGAAAGACAATGTAGTCTTTTTGAAAAACAAGTGAATAGCTTTATCCGTCAATTAATTTGGCGAGAGTTTTCTTATTATTTACTATATCATTACCCATTTACAGTATATAAACCTCTTAATAAGAATTTTGAACATTTTCCGTGGAATAATGAAGAGGAGTTATTAACAGTATGGCAGAAGGGTGAAACTGGTTATCCGTTTATTGATGCGGGAATGCGGGAACTATGGCAAACAGGTTTTATGCATAATCGAGCAAGAATGGCTGTAGCCTCTTTTCTTGTAAAGCATTTATTAATTCCGTGGCAAGAAGGAGCAAAATGGTTTATGGATACACTACTAGATGCTGATATTGCAAATAATACCATGGGGTGGCAATGGGTTGCTGGAAGTGGAGCGGATGCATCACCGTACTTTCGTATTTTTAACCCGATTACACAAGGAGAAAAGTTTGATAAAGATGGAGAATATATAAGAAAATGGGTACCAGAATTAAAAGATATGCCTAATAAATATATACATAAACCGTGGGAAGCACCTGAGCATATTTTACAAAAGGCTAATATAAAGCTAGGAGATACATACCCTTTGCCAGTTGTTGATCATAAGGCAGCGCGGGAGAGAGCACTTTGTGCATATAAAAGTATGAAAGAATTCGTATGAAATAGGTTAAACAATATGTATTTGGAACTTGAATATTAGAATTTCATCCATTACAAGGACATACTAATCATATAAAGTTTTTATAACCTTCGAGTAAAAAGGAGAATGTTTATGAAAAAATCTAGTATTCTAGTATTTTTACTAACATATGGTTTATTTTATGTTTCTAGTATTTTATTTCCAATTGATCGTATGTGGTACGATGCGCTGGAAAAGCCGTCTTGGACGCCTTCTGGCATGACAATCGGAATAGTTTGGACGGTATTATATGGACTTATTGCATTATCAGTTGCAATTATTTACAACAAATATGGATGTAAGCCAAAAACATTTTGGTTTATATTCCTTTTAAATTATATGTGCAATCAAGCGTTCAGCTACTTTCAATTCAGTCAAAAAGATTTATTTTTAGCAACAATAGATTGTTTACTAGTCGCTGTTACTACGTTACTTCTCATAGCGGTTTCTTCCAGTTTGTCTAAAGTATCGACATGGTTGCTCATTCCATATTTTTTATGGGCTACATTTGCTACATATTTATCTTGGAGCATTTATAGTATAAATTAAAGGCGTAAATAAAAACTTGAGCATAATAAAAATGCTCGAGTTTTTATGTGTGCTAATGAAAATCTGAAATATAGAATATATACATCTTAGGGAGGTCATCTTTGTGAAGAAATGGATAAAAATTACGCTGTACTCTTTACTCGGTATTTTACTTATAGGAAGTATTACGTTTTTGACTTGGTCTCAGTTTACTTATAAACCAACGAAAGAGGCTTTGTTGTTAGTAGATGATAAAAAAGGTGAAGATCATATCGTTTTTGGAGAGAAAGATGCTAAAATAGGGGTTATTTTTTATCAAGGTGCTAAAGTAGAAGCGGAGGCTTATAGTTACTTGGGAGAAGCTCTTGCAAAAGATGGACACTTTGTAGTAATGCCTAAGTTACCATTAAACTTAGCGATACTTGGAATCAATGCAGTAGACAGTGTAATGGAACAGTATCCTGAAGTTCAAAAATGGTATGTTGCGGGCCATTCAATGGGGGGAGCTATGATTTCTAAGTATGCCTTTCAACATGAGGACAAGGTAGATGGGATCATTTTCTTAGGTTCTTATCCTGCAGATGACTTCTCTACGAAAGCGATTCCGATGTTATCAATTTATGGGGAAGTAGATGCTTTAGCAACTGTAGAAAAAATAGAGGACAATAAAAAGTTTATGTCAAAGAATACAACTATGCACATGATAAAAGGTGGAAACCATGCTCATTTTGGCATGTATGGTGAGCAAAAAGGTGATAATGCTAGCTTAATTACGCCAAAAGCACAACGAGATGAAACAGTGAAAGTAATTGAAGAATGGTTGTTGAAACAATGATAGACGGGAGAGCCAACTCATACGAGTCGGCTCTTTTATTTAACTTCTATCTTCAATTTCCCTCTTATTTTCTCCGGAATATCCTCTTCAGCGATAATATCGTAAGAATACACATACTTTCCTTTTACATGAATTTTCAAGTAAGTTTTTCTTATAAAATCATTAGGTGTGTTCGTTCCAACTTTATATTCTGTTTCATTGCTTAATTCATCAACACCTTTTAGTGAGTACACAGCTCTTCCTTTATGATGATAATCTGGAATGCCATATCCCTTCGCAACGGCGTATACATTTTTTTCTTCAGCAATTGGATTAAATCTGTCTAAATCCCCGCGTAATATGAAAGGTAGTAAGTATATAGGAAGGCCTATTCCTATTATACAAATTATAAATTTCTTCATGATCGTTTCTCCTTTTATCTATTTACATTTTTCAGTATAGATAAAAGTTCTTATGAATATAGAGGGAAATTTTTTAAGTTTTTCTTAAGAGTTATTTTATTATGGTAAAAGGAGCGAATGCTCACATCGCTAGAGTCGTAACTTTGTATGATGATTCTTTTTTACATAACGAACGGATTTAGCTCTACGATATAATGCATTAGAAAATTTTCATCCATATAGCATTTGGAGTGTTACTGGGCAATCAATTTAAAATAGTTAAATATTACTTCTTGAAAGCACACTTTATTACCCATACGATTGTTTAGGATAGTATGTATCTTTATATAATCTTGATATAGATTTCTCTTTATCTTTCTATGAACATGAGATTATCTAAATATGAACAAGCTACACTCTCCTTAGAAAGAAGTGAGGAGAGGGATTTATGGAATATAGTAGAAAAAAAACATTTTGTTTATTAACTATCGCAGGACTAGGTATATGTATAGGTATGTCAAATAGTGAAAGTCCTATAAGTGAAAAGAAACCACCTGTCATTGTGCAAGAAGTAGAACAAAAACCAGAAGTAGTTGAAAAAGAGAATATATTAATAGAACAAGAAAAAGAGGTAATAAAGCCATTAGATGTTCCGCTTATCTTACAAAAACCAGAATTGATGCGCGGTTGTGAAGTAACAAGTCTCGCTATGGTATTACAATTTTCAGGAGTGAAAGTAGATAAAATGGAATTGGCTTCAAAGATACACTATGTACCATTTCAAAGTAATGGTTTGAAGGGAAATATGCACAAAGGGTTTATCGGGGATATGGCTACCTTTGATAAACCTGGATTAGGTGTTTTTGTTGAACCGATTTTAGAATTGGCAAAGTTGTATGTTCCGGATGAAAAAGTGATGAATCTAAGTTACAAAGAACCTGAACACATTTATGAAGCGATAGATCGAGGCCTTCCTGTATGGGTATTAACAAATGCTCGTTTTAAACGATTACCTGATAATCAATTTTATACATGGAGAACAGATACAGGGGAAATGAAAGTGACATATCATCAACATAGTGTCGTTGTGACAGATTATGATGACCAATATGTATATATTAACGATCCACTAAAGACGGACAAACATAGAGCGATTAATCGAAATAATTTTGAACAGTCTTGGATTCAGATGGGAAGACAAGCGATGACCATTTCGATTTAAAGAGAACGTAGATTGGATGAGAATAGAAATGAAAAAAGTTTTAATTATAGAAGATGAAAAAATTATAAGAGAGACGGTAGCGCATTATTTCTCACATGATGGATATGATGTGATAACAGCAGAAGATGGCCAAATTGGATTAGAGTTATTTGCTGCACATGATCATGAGGTCAGTTTAATCATACTAGATATTATGCTTCCAGTAATGGATGGGTGGTCAATTTGTAGACGTATTCGCAAGAGTTCTAACGTTCCCATTATTTTATTAACAGCTCGAAGTGATGAGGATGATACATTACTTGGATTTGAACTAGGGGCAGATGATTATGTAACGAAACCATTTAAACCTGCAATTTTATTGGCGAGAGCAAAGCGTTTGTTCAAAGATACAAATCAAAATTTACAATTTCAGGACTGCATTCATTTATGTGGTATTCGCTTAGATAAATCAGCACGTTCTGTTTCAATAGATGGACAAAAGATAGATTTTACACATACAGAGTATGAAATTTTACAATCTTTAATGGAGCATAAGGAACAAGTATTAACGCGAGAGCAATTAATCACAAATATTTGGGGATATGATTATGACGGAGATGATAAAACTCTAACTGCACATATGCGTAATGTACGTTTGAAACTAGGTGAGAAAGCCAAGCACATTACTACAGTTGTTCGTACGGGATATAAGTTTGAGGTAGAGAAATGATGAGAAAGAAAATTGTATTTCAGTTATTTTCTCTTACCTTTTTACTATGCTGCATGATCATCGCAACTATCTTTTTTGGACAAATGTATGTGATGAAGTATATGTATGTAGATAAGGAAAAAGAAAATGTTCAGAAACAATTAAAACAATATTATACATTTTACGAAGAACATAAACAGGATGAAAATAAACTCCAGAGTAAAGAACTATCATATGCGAATCAGCAAGGTATTATGATTGCTAGGCTTGATGAAGTAGCAAACATTAAGAAATTACCATCAGGAGATTACTATATAAAAGCGACTGATAAAAATAATCCAAGTCGAACATCTAAAGTCGTATTTAATAATTTAATTAACGCAAAGAGAGATATGGATTCTAATTTTAGCATTTTAATTACGAGTTTAATCGATAAGACGACCCAAACAGCTATCATGGATACAGTGAGTAAAGGACCAAATAAGGATATTGTTGTTCCTACAACACTAAGGATAAAAGGATACGATGGAAACTTTGTAGCTCCTACATATCATCAGACAATGAAATACATGATGTCAGGCGCTAAAAATGGAATTAAAATTTTTTCAAAAGAAGAAAGTGATAAATATTATTACTTAGAAGGACTTGTAACAGAAATTAGCTTCCCGAATTATAGCAACCCAGAAATTGATAACACGTTGTACAGTAATGAAGTATTTGCAAATCGTATTTTGCAATTTCAGTCGGATTGGATTAGCGATAAAGTAAAATTACGCGGAGAAGAATGGGTGCAGAATGAAATTAGTATAGATGGAATCAAGTATCTAGAAACGATAAAACCACTCATGAAAGATGGTCAAGTAAAGGAATTTATTTATACGCTATCTTCGTTACAACCAATTACAAAAGCAACAGATGTAATGAGTGATTATTACATATATATTATAGTATTTGTGCTGGTTCTATCGCTTATTGTATGTTTTTATTACTCGAGAATTATCACTAAGCCATTATTAAAGGTTAATGAAGCAACGAAAAAAATAATGGAATTCCAGTTTCAAGACAAGCTTTCTATCAAGTCGAAAAATGAAATTGGAGAGCTTTCCTCTAACATTAATCAGCTCTCAGAAAGAATGGAAGGGTATATCAATCAGTTAAAAAAGGACTTAGAGAAAGAAAAGAAACTAGAACAGACAAGAAAAGATTTCATTGCAGGTGTTTCACATGAATTAAAAACCCCCCTCAGTGTGATGCAAATATCTGCTTCCATGCTGCAAGATGGTATTGCACCTGAAATGAATCAATACTATTGGGACGCATTAGAAAAAGAAATAGAGAAAATGAATGTACTAATTGATGAAATGTTAAACTTAGCTAAATATGAATCAGGAACATATCAAATACAGATGGAGCAAGTTAATATAGTTGACTTAATTCAAAAGGCAGAACAAGATTTACAAGTTCAAATTGATGAAAAATCCCTACAAATCAAATTAAATATAGATGATGTGTGTGTCAAGGGGAAAACGAATTTATTGGAACAGGTTATAACAAACTTGTTTACAAATGCGATTCGTTATACAGATGCAAAACAAATCATTGTGATTGATGTAAAAGAGAAACAACACGACGTATATATAGGGTTTGAAAATAAAGGTTCACATATAGCAGAAGAAAATATAGATAAAATATGGGATCAGTTCTATAGGGGCGATAAATCAAGAAAACGAGTATGTGGTGGAACGGGTCTTGGGCTGTCCATTGTAAAAAATATATTTGATTTACATGATGCGAAATACGGTGTGACCAACACTGAAGACGGTGTATTATTCTACTTCCGTTTAGAAAAGTGGGATGGAAAACAGTAATATAAAACGGTTGTAGTAAACAGTAAAGGTGCAAAGTCTAATCTAAGGCTTTGCGCCTTTTTTGTTTACTGATTGTTATTGCATAAACAAAGGAATAAAGAGGGAGGTATATATGTGGTATTTTAGATATTTTAACAAACCTGATTTTTAATTCTTACTATAACCTTTTAGCATATTCTTTGAATATCGATTTGGATATAAAGCGTTTAACGTTTCATATGGACTCCCATTCCAATATTTTCTCAAAGGTGTCCATAATTTATGTTTTACCAACCATCTTTGCGTATACATATATAATAACTGTTGTTCTGTTAGCTTTTCTTTTTCTTCAATAGTCCACCTCAATGCTTCTAGTGCTCGTTTCCTGTTCCAAAATCCAGTGGGGGTAAATTTAAAAATGGTGAAGTTACTCCTAATGCAACAATGACCTTATTTAAAGATATATTTTCCTGTTTATGTTTTGTATAAGGTGAAATTTTAACACGATTACCTGTATTCCATAATCTTTTAGCCAATATTTATATTGTTTATATACGTAATTTCTTTAAATAAGTAATTTAAGTTAATTAAATCTAATTAAATTTTATTTACTTAAATTTAATTAGGTGTTAATGTATATTTAATTATAATAAATTTTATTTAATTTTTTAATGATTCTACCCTAATAAAAATATTTAACATTTATAACAATAGTGAAAAAGCTATAAAGTTTCATGATTGTCCATTGTTATTTTTATAAATGAGTAAGGGTTTATTGTAATTAAATGACTAAGAAAGTTTAGGAAGGCGAATGAGATGAATAAAATTTATAACGAGAAGACACACACAACGATTGAACAATTGTTTAACAAAGTTTCAGCCGAAGAGCCTGGATGTGCATATATTGCGAGTTTTGATAATGGAGTAACGTATAAAGGATCAGTTGGCTTAGCTTCGATAGAAGAAAGTCTAGCTATAACGACAAAAACAATTTTTAATATTGCTTCAATTACGAAACAATTCACAGCATTTTCTATTTTACTCTTAGAACAAGAGGGGAAATTGAGTTTAGATGATTCAATTATAAAGTTTGTTCCTTCCATAGGGACATATGCTGAACCTGTAACGTTGCGACATCTAATTCACCACACTGGTGGACTAGTTGATTATCAGGAATTAGCTGAAGTCGCGAATATTAAAGATACTGATAAATTGACCCCAGAAGAATCACTAGAACACCTTAATAAGCACCAGAGTGCAAGGTTTTCAGTAGGAACTAAATTTGAGTATAGCAATACAGGATATTTTCTATTATCGCAAGTAATAGAAAAGGTGAGTGGTAAGTCTCTACGTGAATTTATGAAGGAGCGTATTTTTAATCCTTTAAATATGAAAGATACAACAATTGTGGATCACTATCCAACTTCTATATCAATCGCTAGGGGATACTTGAAGAATGAACAAGGCGCATATGAAATATATGAAAGCCCTTGGGAACATACAGGGGATGGGGCAGGCCATACAACTGTTGAAGATTTAGTAATATGGGGGAAGAATTTAACCTCGGGTACTGTTGGTGGAAAAGATTTAATGAAAAGGATGAGTGAAATTGGTCCGAAAGTTTCCTCAACTGGAGAGACAATCATTGATAATGAGGATTATGCTTTTGGACTGGAGATTGCAGCTGGCTATAATTGCCGATACTTGGAACATTCAGGGAGATGGGCTGGTTATAGTTCACAATTTATACGTTTCCCACAAGATGGATTATCTATTGTAGTATTAAGTAACTATGAGGATTTTGAGCCTGATAATTATGCTTATGAAATAGCAGAAATTGTTTTAGGCAGAGAAAAAAATAATAAGAATTAGATTTTTGATTTCTCTCAGACAATGGTTGAACAAGAATTGATTTCTTAATTTGAAAAAAGCATGGCGATTCAATGTCTTGCTTTTTTAATTACTGCCGTTTATCTGTTCTATATTCACAAGGCCAACTCGGCTTTGAAAGTATAGGGAAAAGGAGGGAATTTATATTGAAAATGTCTTTAGGTACAACCAAATACCTGAAAAATTCAGTAAATCAAATAGATTTAGTAGAGAAATTAAGCAGGTTATCGATATTCGAGAGCACTAGCTACTACTTGATTTAGAAGTAGCAATGGATATTGCGAAAAGAAGATTAAATGTTCAACAGATAGTAGAAGTAATACCATTTATACTTATAAGTACAGATTTTATTATCACTATAAATGAGAATAATCACGAAAAAACAAGGACACTATCTTTAAAGAAGAATATATAACGCAATAAGAGATTTTGAGCACTCAATAAACAGTGGATTTTCAGGATTTAAAATGGTGCCAATTAATGTAAATCATTATGTGGGAAAACGGTGCGATTTTGGAATAGCATAGCTAGGAAATAATCAAACTTTTTTGTGAAAGATTGAAGTTCTATATATTATATTACAATTGCCCCTTTATTTTGTCCGGAATATCCTCTTCAGCGATAATATCGTAAGAATACACATACTTTCCTTTTACATGAATTTTTAAGTAAGTTTTTCTTATAAAATCATTAGGTGTGTTCGTTCCAACTTTATATTCTGTTTCATTGCTTAATTTATCAACACCTTTTAGTGAGTACATAGCTCTGCCTTTATGATGATAATCTGGAATGCCATATCCCTTCGCAACGGCGTATACATTTTTTTCTTCAGCAATTGGATTAAATCTGTCCAAATCCCCGCGTAATATGAAAGGTAGTAAGTATATAGGAAGAGCTATTCCTATTATGTAAATTACAAATTTTTTCATAATCGTTTCTCCTCTTGTTAAATTACTTATTTTTAAGTATAGGAAAAGTAACATTTTTTAATGCGTAAATAAGAAGGTTCTAGTGTAAAAACTTCAGAGCAATTGCACCAGAATCACTATTGGATCAGTTTAGATCCATAAGAATTAAAAAAAGATATCCTGGAGTGGAAAGTAAAAAATGAAATTGCGAAAGGTGAATTTCAAATAATGCCAATGTTTTATAAAAACATTGTATACGAAGGGATGTACCATTTATGATTGACGAGAAAACAATACAAATTGTGCAGTCAACGGCTCCAGTATTAAAAGAACACAGTATAGAAAAGGAATTGATTCATTATGAATCGTTTAGCCCCGTTGCAATTTTAGGTGAGTAACTAATATCGGATAGGGTTATAGTTACAATAATGTAAGTAAATGTTTTTTTGCGATACTTCAATAGTGAAGTATCGTTTTTTCTTGTATAACTAAAGCACAGCTATGGAATCTGATGTAATGTTGAAAAATGATCCCAAGTAATGATTTGTCTGTTGTAATACTAAGTAACTATGATGAAATTGAATCTAAAAAGTATGCTAATAAAATAGTAAAAATTTTTTAAAAAAGTAAAAAAAGAGCTTAGATTTGCAATAATAAATGTTTTTTTATTAGATAATTACTTTACCGATAATCGAGATGTTTGCGGATACATTTATTTTTGGGATACATAATTATATTTAGAGAATACCCAGTTACAGTATTTGAATTTTTAATAAGAAGGGATGCGAAGGAATGAACTCACAGAGACAAGGCTATGCAGGCTGGTGGCAAGGCGGACACGGTGGTTGGCCGGGTGGACACGGTGGTTGGCAGGGCGGACACGGTGGTTGGCAAGGCGGACACGGTGGTAGGCAAGGGGGACACGGTGGTTGGCAAGGTGGACACGGTGGTTGGCCGGGCGGACATAGTGGTTGGCAAGGTGGACACGGTGGTTGGCAAAGCGGGCATGGATATTAAAACGAGGCTATAAAATCATTTTTTTATGCAAAGTTTGTATATTTTCATTTTTATTAGGTTATATGTTTTTTAGCACTCTTTTAAAAAGAGTGCTTTTTTTTAATTTCCTTTGATTTAATTAACGAAAAAAATATCTTGTACTCCTTTTATAACTTTTTTTAATAGAAATTTTCTATAAAACAATGGGCTTGCTTTCCAAACAAATCGTTATTTGTAACACTGCTATCAAAGGAAAGTGCTCGTGACATCTCGTTAATATTGAAAAACAGTAATAACCTATCGCGTTAATTTTTTGAAAATTTAGGTTTAATATCTTTAAAATAGGTGTATTACATATTACATAACAACTAAATAAAAAAATAAAAAATCTAAAGGAGGAAAAATACCATGCATAAGAATGAAAGAAAACCGGTTGTTCATGAATATCAAAATGAACAGGAAGTAGTTATGAAAGTAAAAGAGCTAGAATTGCAAGGGATTCACCAAGATGACATTTATGTCTTAACACATGAAAAACATCTAACAAAAAAGATTGCGGATGATACAAACACAAATACGATCGGAGTAAAAGAACAAGGATTGGGCACAAGTATTATCAACTTTTTCTCCAAAAAAGGGGACGAACTCCGAAATCAAATGGAGGAAATGGGGTTGTCGAAGGAGGAAGCTAATTTATATGAAGAAAAATTAGATCAAGGGAGAATTTTACTTCTAGTAACAGCTGAAACACCAACGGCGAGTGATAGGCAGCCACAAAACTATCATTCTCTCTAATAGATTGCAACATCTGATAAATAGTTCAGGTAATTATTTTAGGTCGTAGCATGGAAGAAAATAAAAGTAGAGAAGGGTGAGAAAAATGAAACATACAATATTTAAATATGCTGTGATTGGGATTACGACCGGAATCATGGTCTCCTTATTAAAAAAAGAAAATCGGAAAGCTATACAAACGAAAGGAAAAAACGTAAAAGAAAAACTACAAGAAGGGAACATAAAGGAAACATTAGAGAAGGTAACTGAGACAAGTAAACAATTCTCTGTAACGGCAGCTAATGTTGCAAAACAAACATTACCACAACTGCTTACAGCCACACCAGTTGTCATTTCTACCATTAAAGATTTAACAGAAAACGAAAATAACAAAAAGAAAAAAGATGAAAAGGATTACGAAATAAATGAAAATAGTAAGGACTTAGACGGGGAGAAAACGAAAAATGAAAAGAAATATATGAAAGAAGGGAAAGAAGAGAGTGCTTAGATTTAATTCTAAAAAGAGAAAGTGAGGAAAAAAGTATGAAATCTCTGTATGCAATTGATGTAGGAATTGGCTTTACTAAGCGGGCATATCGACAGGATGTAGATTCTGAGGTGACGATTAAGAGTGAAGCTTCCACACTAGCCCCTGTACCTAATCATGCTGAAAGTGAAGATTTAACAAAGGTAAGTTTTATAGACTTAGACTTTGCATACTACATGGGAAATGAAGCGCATCAATCTGACGCTTCATTTCTTCCTCCATTTGACGAAGAAATAGAAAATTATTATGAAAGCGAACAGTTTAAACAACAAATATTTGGTTGCATTGCAAAGGATTATAAAGAAAATGTCGTGTTACCTTTAGTTGTTACCGGGCTTCCCGTTACTTATTTTGGTAGTCAACATGAGCAATTACAACGTGCACTAAAAAAAGAAACTTCCGTACAAATTGATGGGAAATTTATAAATATTACGGTTGAAAATGCTTTGATTCTTCAGCAACCAGTCGCTTTACATGCCTATTTCTTAAAAGAGGGAATTATTCGGGAACGAGATCGTATCTTAATTATTGATGGTGGATTTCGTACATTAGAAATGACAGATATGAAACAGAATGTCATTTTAAATCATTATGAGACGGAACTAGGATGTAGCAAGCCTTTGAAAAATATTAAGAATATCGTGCAGAATCATGCAGGGGAAAGTGATCACTTGCATATTAACGACATGCCAAACATATTAGAAAAAGGATATGGGGATCGAGAAGAAAATCCTCAGACAAGTCAGGTTCATACTTTGATTCAAAAAGAGTTGGATACACACTTCCAAGACGTAATACGTGTATTACAAGAACAATTTAAGTTAGACCAGTATGACACTATTATTTGGACAGGAGGAATAGTAGATCTCCACAAAAAACGAATTGAAAAAATGCAAGATGAAATTTCTTCTTTCCGTATAGTAGACGCTTCGAAAGAGGCTGCACTTCATGGATACTACATGATTGGAAGTCAAGTATTTGACGACATCACCAATCAATCTGCATATGAATCTAAATTATAATAACGACCGGAATGTAGTTCGTTGAATAGACGCGCCAAAGTATGTGGCTTCTTTTCCACATATCAATAAGAAAAGATAAAAAGTACTTGTATAGAGGAAATGTTTAAAATTGAGAATACAAATAACTAATATATAGGGGGTCTTCCTTGTAACAGAAGAAGACCTCCTATATATTAGTTTGTAATTTAGAGGATCTAAAAACTTTTCCTCCAAGACATGAATACCTACATATAAATTTCATATTACGGATATTATTTGATCAAACATAAAACTATTCAGAAAGGAAGAATAATATGGAATGCATAAAAATGCCGAAATGGGATTGGTATCATGTGAAAACTAGTGAACTTGAAAAACTTTCTTCTATAATCCCTCGTGATGTAACATCTTATTTCTCTCAATTTGTAAAAAAAATAAGTTCTCCTTGTGAAAATGGATTATATGTTTATACGTTATCACCAAGTCAAACTTGTGTATATGGTTCGTTTTTATATGATCAAGATAAAAAGGACGCCAAAATCCAAAACTTTCTTCATTATTTCGTAGCTCATGGAATACTGATAACGGTCCAGGAAAAAGAGGAAGAGGATTTCCAAAAATTAATACATAATTTCCCTATGAGTATAAAAAATTGTAATAGTTCCGCTGAAGGAGTATGTGCGATCTTATCAATATTTATATCTCACTATTTACGAAAGGTTGACTACTTTGAAAACAATTTCAGAAATGTGTTATGGGATTTTTATCATCATAATAACATAGCAGTTTTAGAAAGAATTTACCATATTCGTCATGAATTATTTATGAACACACATGTGTTTCGCTTAATACAAGAAGTATTACAAGGCTTGGAGGAAGCTTGGTTAGAAAACTTAACAAACACCCTTTGCTATAAACAAACACACGTAAAATTAGAGCGTGGATTACAACTCGTTAAAGAATACCAAGAAGAATTAGACACGATGATTCATTTACAAGAAGTTGTTTCTTCTCATCGTGGGAATGAAATTATGAAAGCTCTTACTGTATTAACTGCTGTAAGTACGCCTTTGACGGCTTTAGGAGCATTGTGGGGGATGAATTTTAAATATATGCCTGAACTGGAATGGAAATATAGCTATTTAATCGCTCTCTTATTTATTATTTTTACAACAGGGGGTATGTATTTGTATATGCGAGTCAAAGGATGGACAGGTGATTTATTACGAGTAAAGAAAAAGAAGTCTTTTTTTAAATCTAATTAATCCTGTTTATAAAAAATATGATAGATATATGGTTAGTAATCTTTGTTTAAAAACTATAGCATATACATGGGGACAGACTCATCATCTGAAATTTGTTCGAATCCAATTTAGAATATGGAAAAAGAGAACTTGCGATTAAAAACAAGCTCTCTTTAAAAGAAATAACGTAATTGAGATACTTATATATTAGCAATTGTTTTCTTCTAATTCCATATGTCTTATGTTGAGAAATAAATTATAAGTGGCTTGATCAAGCTAAAATGAATGATTGACATAATATTTTGACGATAATATAATAAATCTCGGATTCAAGATAATTTGTAAAGGATTGGTAATTGCGAGCGTGATTAACGATGAGAGCTTATCTTTAAAGTTATTTGTTATATTATCAAGGGAATTACAGCCAATCACTAAATGTATTGAAAAGGATCTAAAAATTTATGGACTTAATGTAACTGAATTTGCAGTGCTTGAGCTACTATACAGTAAAGCTGATCAGCCTATAAAAAAATTGGGGACAAAATATTACTTGCAAGTTTTTGTATCACGTATGCATCAATTATTTCAGAAAGTATTGAATTGGTGACACTAATTTTTCCTCAGCATAAAGAGGGGATTCGGCAAATATTTGGTAGTTTGGACTATATTGAGAAAAAATGATAAGTAAACAGTTGAAAAAGTTAGGATATTACGCACAGAAAGTGTAAGTTTTTAGATGTTATTTCTGTTTAGTAATATCCTAATTAAATATAAATTAAATAAATAGGAGGGAAAATTAATAAATAGTAGTAAATGTATTGTAGTACAAAATAAAGAAATTATGTAATTGCAATTGATATAGTAGGAAAGATAGTTGTTATGCATAACGCATACATATTGTCCTTTTCATTATAAATCTTTCATAAAGCGGAGAGTGGGAGTGGGTATCAAGAATGGAATTACGTCATTTAGAGTACTTTATTCAAGTTTGTAATAATAATAGTTTTACTAAAGCTGCGGAAGTTCTAGGTATTTCACAGCCGACTTTAAGTCAACAAATCCGTGTGTTAGAAGGTGAACTTGATACACCTTTGTTTCATCGAGTTGGAAGAGGTATCAAAATGACAGAAGCGGGTAAGCTGCTATTTGATAAAGGAAAATTTATCATGCAACAATTTGATGACGTTTATAATGAAATTTTTGAATTAAAGGGTGTAAAAAGAGGTGTAATTACTATAGGAGGTTTATTAGAGGACCTTACTTATTTAACACCTTATATTATGAAGTTTCAACAACATTATCCCAACATCGTTGTAAAAATTATAGAATCCGAAGTTGCTGTAAATCAAATCGTTGATAAAAATATTGATATAGGCATCACGCGTAGTGCTCAAATTCCAGACACATTAACAAGTACCCTTTTGTATAGCGAAGAGCTTGTCCTTGTCATTCCAAAAAATCATCCTTTGAATGAAACATCATTTGTTTCTTTTAGAGAATTAGTAGGACTGAGTGGAATAATGGTTTCATGTAGTTGTCGTGAATCTATTAAAATATATTGTGAGAGTTTAGGGTTATCTTTATCTGAAGCAAATATAGTAACAAAATCTTCTATTTCTCTATTGAGCCTTGTATACAATGGTCATGGGGTTGCCATAATACCTCTTTCACTGGTTGATTTTGTTAATAATGATACTTTGAGCATAGTTCGTATTATTGATCCAACACCAAGGCAAGATATTAATCTTATTCACTTTGACGATAAATTTTTAAGTTTTGCAGCACGTATCTTTATGCAGAAGTTAAATAACCCTCAAAAGGTATTAGTATAATAATGATTTTAGTGTAACAATTGAAAAAATCTATACGTCTTGAGATGAGACCTATATTAAAGTCAAAGGGTAGTGGATTTATATGTATGGTGTAGTCGATCAAAAGGGGATACCACTGACTTTTAATTAAGGAAAAAAGGACGGACTTTACAAGAAGAGAAGGCTGTCAAAAACAAGTCAAGTTAATCAATCAACTCTTCGCTCTTATCGTATAGTCCCATTATGGATATACATTGCTATTTTGAATCTACATATCCTTATTGTAGAAAGAAAACCACCGGCATTATACCGGTGGTTTTGACTTAGAAAGCAAAGCAAGTACAACCAATACCCCATTTAGTTCCATCTTTTCCTATTACGGTATGAGTGTGTTGATGGAGAGGGTTACTGCAACTATGTAACTTGTTATCATGAGAATTGTGAGAAAGTATAGTGTGGGCTAGGTTAGCGCCACCATAACCATAAACTCCCGTCGGTGACCAATCAGGTGATGCTGGCGGCAATTCAGGTGATAAATTTTTAAATTCATCATTTCCATAAACAACCTGCCCGCCCATAATTGTGAGTAATGATTCAAGGTTTTTAATTTCTTCTTCTGGCACAGTAAAGTAGTCAGCAGACAATACAGCGATATCAGCAAACTGACCTACTGCAAGGGTACCCTTTTTACCTTCATCACCAGAGAACCACGCACTTCCTTTTGAATATAATTCCAGGGCTACTTTTCTATCAAGTTTATTTTTTTCATCGTATATGGAAAGCCCACCAATGGTTTTTCCGGCAACCATCCAGTAAAGAGCAACCCAAGGGTTATAGCTGGAAACCCTAGTTGCATCACTACCGGCGCCAACAGGTATACCTAGGTCTAACATCCGATAAATCGGAGGAGTACGCTTTGCAGCTTCCTTTCCGTATAAATCAACAAAGTATTCACCTTGAAAAGCCATGCGGTCTTGGATGGCAATACCGCCATTTAAAGCCTTAACACGTTCCATACTACGATCTGAGATTGTTTCTGCATGGTCAAACCACCATCGTAGACCATTAAAAGGAATTTCTTTGTTGACTTCCTCAAATACATTTAAGAAACGTGTTATTGATTCGTCATAAGTTGCATGTAAACGGAATGGCCAACGGTTTTCCACCAATAGAGAAATTACTTTCTTTAAGTCAGCTTCCATCATCGTAGCTAGTTCGGGCCGTGGCATTTGAAATTTTTCAAAATCAGCTGCAGAGAATACTAACATTTCTCCGGCACCATTCATTTTATACTTATCATTTCCTTGACCTGGAGAAACAATTTTTGCCCATGAAGCAAAGTCTTCATATTCATGATTAGGATTTTGTGTAAATAGATTATAAGCAATACGTAAAGTTAATTGTTCCTTCTCGGCTAAATGTTCAACAACTCTGTAGTCGTCAGGGTAATTTTGGAAACCGCCACCTGCGTCAATGGCACTTGTAATACCTAATCTATTTAATTCGCGCATAAAATGGCGAGTTGAGTTAATCTGATCGTCAAAATTAAGTATGGGAGCTTTACCCAAACTTGAATAAAGAATAGAAGCGTTAGGATTCGCAATTAAAAGGCCCGTTGGATTACCTCGTTTATCTCGCTCAATTAAACAACCTGGAGGGTCTGGGGTATCTTTCGTGTATCCCAGTGCACGTAGCCCTGCACGATTTACAAGTGCTCTATCGTAAAGATGTAGCACAAAGACAGGTGTGTCTTCAGAAACAGCATTAATCTCTTCCAAAGTTGGCATCCGTCTCTCTTTAAATTGAAATTCAGACCAACCTCCAACTACTCTTACCCACTGAGGAGCAGGTGTACGCCTTGCCTGTTCTTTGAGCATTTCAAGAGCAATGGCAATTGAAGGCACACCTTCCCACCGTAATTCCATATTATAATGAAGACCGCCACGAATAACGTGTATATGAGAGTCATTCAGGCCTGGAATAGCTCTCTTTCTTTTAAGGTCTATTTTTTTTGTTTTTTCCGTGGCACTATTAAGAAGCTCATCTCCACCTACTGCATTTATTAAACCATCAGTTATGGCGATAGCAGATACCTCAGGTTGAGAGGGATCAAGGGTAGTAATTTTTCCGTTATATAAGATCATATCCGGTACATTCATATTCACACCTCGTCTACTTCCTATTATTTTGTAACCATGGATGAAATAATTTACCGAAAATCGGCATAACTACCCATGATAGCAAGGACACTATACATACAGAAACAAAAAAAGCCGACATAATAGGATTCATATGTTTTATAATAGGTCCTATCAATTTAGGAACTAACATGCTAAGAGGCCATACACCCAGAAGGGTAACGATAGACATTTTCCATTTTGGCGGTGGAACTGGTGTTTTCGGAGTAACAAACCAATAAGCCAAACTGCTTTCAGTTTTGTAAGTTGGATTAGTAACTTGAAATTGTTCTGCCGTTTTTAACAAATCTCGGCGAACATCTGATTGTTGCCAAGCACGTAGATGCTCATACGTATCAAAGCGAAAAATAACAGTATACTCTCTGGATTCGTTACTTGGGACTATTAGGTTTACGCCTAAATGCCCTGGGAATTTAGTAGCGGCAGCTTCGATTTCATGTCTCCATGTTTCAAACTGTTTTTCTTTCCCTTGTTGAATTTCCCATGTAACAATCGTTGTTACTGGATCAGTAGCATCCATTGTGTTCTCTGTATGAGTCTCTTCGACAGTTACGCCTTCTTGTTTCATATTTTTCTGCTTGGAAGCGCGCCATGCACCATAGTATATGCGTATTCTACACCTTGACCATAAGCACCAGTGTGTTCCTTTACAATCTCCATTACAGCATCATAAGTGTCTTTGTGTGCCCAGTCACGTTGGTATTCAAGTAAAACTTGAATGGCTGTCACTGGAATTGCACCAGCTTGTTCTACACGACGCATAGCAGCGTTATGTGCTGTCAAACTAGTACCACCTGAAGCATCATCAACTGCATATACCTCATAGCCAGCTTTAATTGCTTCAAGCACAGGGAATGCAAGGCAAACTTCAGTCCAAAGTGCTGCAAATATTAATTTCTTTCTACCGGTTG
The DNA here is from genome assembly GCF_022663555.1 of Bacillus cereus group sp. BfR-BA-01381. Lineage (NCBI taxonomy): Bacteria > Bacillati > Bacillota > Bacilli > Caryophanales > Bacillaceae > Bacillus > Bacillus cereus group sp. BfR-BA-01381. Next base: position 7,162 of record NZ_JAKUFR010000015.1, on the reverse strand, counting down.
CTTTAACTGCCTCAACAAATTTCGGATCTTCCCAAGAGTTCATTGAACTACGTTCTATAATTTCATGGTTTGGGAATATATCAAGAATTTGTGGCCAAAAATAACCAGAAAAGCTACGTGTTTCAACTGTAGTAAGAATAGTAGGTACGTTAAAAGTTTTTGCTGATTTAGCAAGTAGCATAACGTTATTAATCAATGTTTGTCTATCAATACTTGCAACTCCAAAAGTCATTTGAGGTTGAAAATCAATCAAAATTAAGGCACTGTTCTCCGGATTTAACAATTCTAAATTACTCATAATAAAACGCTCCTTTTTCAATTGTTTATTGAAAGTAATGTATCTTCTGTCAATTGAAGCTCTACTATACTTTTTAATTTAAATTTAGTGCTGATTTAATCAGCACTAAATTTATACTATCTACTTTAAAAAAGGTGATTTAAAGCTATTTCCTTGAGATACATTTATGCATTTTGTTTACTAAGATCTCGCTGAGCTCCTCTATAGCTTCCAATTATATTTTGATAGCCTGGAAGATTGCTAGCAAGCAAATTGCCAAAACCTTCGACATCGTTGCGCCAATCGCGTTGTAATTCGCAAGCTACGCTAAACCAGTTCATAAGTTGCACACCACTATGTGCCATACGTGTATTGGCAGCATCTGCAACTTGTTTACTGAAAGTTCCTGAAGCATCAGTAACCGCAAATACTTCATATCCAGCTTTTATAGCGGAAAGTGCCGGGAAAGCAACACAAACGTCCGTAACTACGCCTGCGATGATAAGTTGTTTTTTTCCAGTTTCTTCGATTGCTTTTACAAAATCATCATTATCCCATGCGTTAATTTGTCCAGGTCGAGCTATTTTTGGTGCATGAGGAAAGAGATCAACCAATTCTTGCATTAAAGGTCCATTAGGCCCGTTTTCAAAACTTGTTGTTAAAATAACTGGTAAATCAAAAAACTTAGCAGTATGAGCAAGAGCTAAAACATTGTTCTTGAATTCATCAACACCATAGTCACGTACTAGTCCGGACATAAGACCAGTTTGATGATCTACTAAAAGCACGATAGCATCATCTTTGTTAATACGAGAATAGAGATCAGTCATTATGTATTCCTCCTAAAAATTAAGTAATCGAAGAAAGTTTAAATAGTCGAATACTATCATAAATTTCTTCGTTTATAACTAAGCTCACCAATAATATTGGTTATAGCAGCATTCACGGAACATGAAGCACTATACAAATTTATAGTATTTGAAAACTGATTCATTAATCAATTCCGAATTATCTATAATTTGTATAGGTCGTAACTATAGTTGTTTTTACTGTAAAATAGATTGATTTTATCTATACATTCTATAGATAGAATGATATTGATAGTCACCTATTTTTGTTATTAGAATTGAACAGGAGGAGTGTTCAGCAAATACTTCGTGATGAAAAAGGTAGGAGATGGGGAATCGTCCATAAACAGAAAATGAATTCATCGGAACAATAGAGTTCACACTATAAATAAGCATAAATAGGTTATGAGATTTATCCGGATTATTGAAGAGAAGGGTACATATTAAAGGAGGTAGGACAATGGCAAAAATTACTGTAGGAACCGAAAACCAAGCACCAATTGAGATATATTATGAGGATTATGGTATAGGAAAACCAGTTGTACTTATTCATGGTTGGCCGTTAAGTGGTCGATCTTGGGAATACCAAGTTCCCGCTCTTGTTGAGGCTGGATACAGAGTGATAACATATGATCGTCGAGGTTTTGGACAATCATCTCAGCCGTGGGAAGGGTATGAATATGATACCTTTACTTCTGATTTACATCAATTATTAGAACATTTAGAGCTTCAAAATGTCACACTTGTTGGTTTTTCTATGGGTGGAGGCGAAGTAGCCCGGTATATTAGTACGTATGGAACAGATCGTATTGAAAAGGCTGTTTTTGCTGGGGCAGTTCCTCCATATTTATACAAATCAGAGGATCATCCTGAAGGGGCGTTAGATGATGCAACAATTGAAGCATTCAAAAGTGGTGTGATAAATGACCGCCTTGCATTTCTTGATGAATTTACTAAGGGATTTTTCGCGGCTGGTAATCGAACAGATTTAGTTAGTGAGCCATTCCGTTTATATAATTGGGATATTGCAGCCGGTGCATCACCTAAAGGAACGCTTGATTGTATTACCGCCTTTAGTAAGACAGATTTTAGAAAAGACTTGGAGAAGTTTAATATACCTACTCTTATTATTCACGGAGACTCTGATGCAACTGTACCATTTGAATATAGTGGGAAATTAACACATGAAGCAATTCCTAATTCTAAAGTATCGTTAATAAAGGGTGGTCCACATGGGCTAAATGCAACGCATGCTAAAGAATTTAATGAAGCACTCCTATTATTTTTAAAGGACTGATTACAACTATATAATTGTTAATTGATAAATTATAAACAAGTAAAAATAAAGCTTTATAAAAGATGCTCTTGGATAAATCCAGGAGCATCTTTTTGAATGCGGCGTAGTGCACCACTGTAACCAATTTAAAGAATTGAAATCTTCCATAACGAAATTTTGATTCATTTTTAAATGGTGATATTGAGTTAGGTTTATAAATATCCATTAGTTTTGGATTGAATATGCTTCTTAACAGCTAACATGTATGGATTAGAGTTTTTTAGTCTCTTAGAAGTATTGTTATATTACTATCAAGATAATATTTTGAATAATTCTCAAAACAAAGAAATGCACATTTTCTTATTTTGGGTAGTGAATTTTCTTAAGTTGAGTGGGGCCTTTATATCCTAATCCAAAAGTGTAGACTACCACCTACGAATAATCATCTCCTCTTAAAATTGTTGTTTTACATCTTCAAATTTTTGAAGAAGAAGTGTTTTGTTGGAAAATGATAAAATCTTATTAATTTTTATAATTAGTAGAATTTTTATAGAAATAATCCTCTTAATATATTAAAATAACATTGTATTATGTAAGATTTTAATTAGGGGAGAGAAATTTTATGTTGAAAAAAATCATTCCAGTTGCTTTAGCAATAAGTACAGTTACTTTTACTAGTGTATTCGCTGTGCCTTCAGCCCAAGCAAGTACAGAACCAAACCGCTACATAGATGTACAAATGCTCGGTATTAACGATTTTCATGGGCAACTAGACACAGTAAAAAAAATTAACAATAAAGATGCAGGGGGAATCGAGTACTTAGGGGCTTATTTACGTGATCGTGAAAAACAAAATCCGAATACATTAAAAGTACATGCTGGCGATGTTGTTGGAGCAAGTACTCCTGTTTCAGCATTATTACAAGACGAACCTACCATTGAATTTCTAAATGATTTGAAATTCGATGTTGGAACGATAGGAAATCATGAATTTGATGAAGGTGTTGAGGAAATGAACCGCCTTATTTATGGTGGATACCATGAGAAAACAGGAAAATTTAAAGGTGCAAAATTCCCATATGTTGCCGCAAATTTCTATAATAAATCCACTGGTCGTTTATTTTTACCACCATTCACTATAAAAAAGGTACAAGGAGTTCCTGTTGGATTTATCGGAGTCGTAACAACGGATGTGCCTAACCTTGTTATGCCTACTATGCTAAAGAATGTAGAAATTACAGATGAAGTTGAAGCTATTAACAAATCCGTAAAGCAATTAAAAAAACTAGGCGTTAAATCTATCGTTGTTCTTGCGCATAACGGAGGTACAACAGATGGGAACGGCGTAACAAATGGTGATATCGTCCGATTAGCAAATCAGACTGATCCAGAAGTCGATGTTATTTTTGGTGGGCATAGCCACACGTATGTAAATGGAACTGTTAATAATAAACTTGTCGTACAAGCAAATTCTTACGGTATGGCTTTTGCTGATGTTGATGTAAAGATTGATCGTAAAACACAAGATATTGTTGAGAAAAAAGCAGAAATTGTTACAACTTACCATGAAGGCATAGAGCCTGATAAAAAAATAAAGAAGAAGATGGAGAAATATCAAGCAAAAATCGCACCTCTTGTTAATGAAGTTGTAGGTAAGTCTATTGCTCCGCTAGATCGCAAACTAAATACGGCTGGTGAATCTACTCTTGGAAATTTAGTTGCTGATGCCCAGCGTGCAACAATGCAATCTCAAATTGCACTTATGAATCCTGGTGGTATTCGTAATGACTTAGATGCTGGTGATATTACATGGGGAGAGATATATGGTATTCAACCATTCGGAAATCAATTAATAAAAGTAAATTTAACGGGTCAAGATATTCGTGATATTTTAAATCAACAATGGCAAAAAGACATAACAAGAATGCTTCAAATTTCAGGGATCCAATACACTTGGGATGCAAACAAACCTAATGGAGAAAAAGTAACAAGTGTGCGCCTAACAAATGGAGAAGAAATTATTCCTTCTAAAACTTACAGCGTCGTTGCGAACGCATTTCTAGCTTCAGGTGGAGATGGATTTGTATCCTTTAAAAACGGGAAAGATGCTGAAACAGGACCAACTGATTTTGAAGCATTAGTAGATTATATAAAAAAATCAAAAGAACCAATTCAGTCTGTTATTGATGGAAGAATTCAAAAAATAAATTAGTTTTTTATTAATCTCAAAAACAAATAGATTACCTGTACGCTATACTTTTTCGTGTGCAGGTAATCTATTTTTTGTGGGTTTGAAATAAATCTTACCGTGGTCAATGGATATACCGTCTAGATGCAGAGTGTAGAAAAAAAGTGAAGTAAACAAAAGTTGATATCCTGAACGTACAGGGAGTCTTTGTTTGAAAAAACGGGACATAGCAAACATAAAACAGGCTTAACAATGGATGAAAGAAAATGCGCATTGGGCAGGGTACATCATTCGTTATTCAAAGGGAAATATAACTGGTTATGTGTATGAGCCTTGGCATATTCACGCTATATAGGAGAGGTTGCTGAAAAAATATATAAGGAAAAACTAACTTTAGAGGAATATATGGGATAAGCAAGCCACAGTGAATTGAGAATCTGTATTTTTGTTTAGAGAATAGTATTTTATAAAATAGTAGAGTACTTTACTTTAATAGATTCAAAAACTACCTATCTAAAAATTTGATAGGTAGTTTTTTTACTTTTGGGCACAAAGTGAAATCATTTTATTATGTTCACACATATAGAAAATGTAATTACCCTAAACACCAATCATTGCCCCTCATTATTAGCGATAGGATAGCTGCTTAAGGACAAAAAAGAATTGGCTAACTTTTGTGCAAAATGTAATGGGGGCTCTATCGACTGGATATGAATATACATAATTAAGGGATTCATGTACAGCCAGTGATTATGTAAAGCACTTACAATAATTCCTTGTTGTACAATTGATTTCATAAATGCAGGAATCTCTTCTTGTAGAATAGCAATTTCGCCTAAATTTAATGCATTACCATTTTGATCCAACGATTCAAAACTTACTCCGACGGGTACTACATAGGTACTTTGTTTTCCTTGTACAAGTACTCTAAAATCGCGGTGAAAAGACACCGAACAACCACCTTGACTTATTTTACTTTTCCCTTTAAGTATTGTAGCAAATTGTTCGCAAATGAAATTAAAGTTGTGCATAAATTCAATTCCTTTCTCGTACAAAATTATGTAATTAGAGATTCGATTAGAGAAAATTGTTGTCTTTTTTTAAAATTCAAAAAAAGGCTATAATTTTAATGTATCCGATGTATTCAATTTATGATTCATGATAGTCTGTTCGAGATATTGTTATAAAAAAGCACTGCTAAATAGTACTATTTTTCGAAATAAGTCTTTCTTATATAGGTATCTTGCTACTATGAAAATATCTATTTACATACAAGCCTTTTTGAATACCAAAGAATGGTCCCTAAAATACCGTGCTTATTCACGAAGAATGAAGTTGTTTCTCCTTTTATCTATTTACATTTTTAAGTACTGAAAAAGTTCTCAAGAATAGAGGGAAGATTTTTATAATTTTTCTTGAATGTAATAACGGTTATTTTAACCAAAATTTTCATAGAAATACCTTTAAAAAGAACGTAGGTTCGTATATAATAAGAACAAACGTTCTTTGTTAGGAGTGATAACCTTGTATGATTATTCTCTTTTACCGAATCGTATTATTCTTTGTGTAGATCTTCGTAGCTTTTATGCAAGCGTGTCATGTATTAAAAAAGGACTTGATCCACGATATACAAAATTGGCTGTTGTAGGAGATGTAAACAGGAGTGGGTCCATTGTATTAGCGGCAACACCGCCACTTAAAGTGTTAGGAGTTAAGAAAATGGCAAGGTTGTACGAAATACCGAAGCGGCCAGATATTATTATTGTGAATCCAATTATGCATACGTATATGAAATGTTCGACTTACATAACCAGTTTAGCTTTACAGTATGTTGCGCCGGAAGATTTTCATCAATATAGTATCGATGAGTTTTTCATGGATATGACCGCGAGTATTCATTTGTTTGCGAGTAATCCGCGTGAGTTTGCATTAAAGTTTAAAAGAGAAATATATGAACGTACACGGATTGAAAGTACGATTGGTATTGGTCCAAATTTATTATTGAGTAAGGTAGCTATGAGACTACAAAAAATTACTTTGTACATAAATAAAAAACGTATATTAGCACTATTTATCTATTAATATGGAATGTACATTATATATGTACATTCTTTTTTTTAGATCCCGCCAACCAAATGAAATAAAACCTACGTTAAGATATTTTTCAGAATATCAAATTTTTTTGTACGTTAAGGATATACTCTTGTTCTAATTTCACTCTAAAATACGTGTAAAAAAGTGAAATAATACATTTAATCCCTTCAATACTATCGTATATTATTTTATAGATATACAATGAAATTCTTAAAAGAATTTATATAACATAAAAAAACGATTTTTCATCTAAAGAATCGTTTTTTTATGAATAAGTATTTATATTCCTGCAAACTTCTTGTGAATTTAGTTAAGTTCTGTAGTAAGTATACTTACTATTTAATTCTCTAGATATCTGTATAAGGTAGATTTACTAATTCCCGTTTCATCTTTTATTTGAGCCAGACTGTACTTACCACTTTGATACATAATAATAGCACGCTTTACATTCTCATCGGGTTTTCTAGGACGCCCTGCTG